>JAGGZA010000055.1 GCA_021162265.1 Candidatus Aerophobota bacterium
CTTTCCACGAGGGAATACACCTGTGGGAAGACCAGTATCTTGTGGAAGTAATTGATCCTCGAACTGGTGATCCTGTTCCTGATGGCAAAGAAGGTGAGCTTGTGTTTACCTCTCTTACAAGACGTGCTTTCCCGGTAATAAGGTTTCGTAGCGGTGATCTTTCCAGTATAAGGAGTAGAGAGAAGTGTGGGGGCGGGAGAACTCATCTGAGGATTGACTATATAAAGGGAAGAATAGATGATATGCTTATTGTTAAGGGAGTTAATTTCTTTCCCAGTCAGGTAGAAGAGGTTTTGATGTCAATCCCCGGAGTAAAGGAGCACTATCAGATAGTTGTAGAGGAAAAAAATGGAATAAAAAATGCCTGGGTTAATGTTGAAGCTGAGGAAGGAGTTGATCCTTTGATGGTAGAAAAGAAATTTGAAGAAGCATTGGGATTAACCCTGAAAAGCAGGTTATTTAAGCCAGGTCAGTTAAAAAGGAAACCCGGGAAAGCAGAGAGAGTTATCTACTTATCCGGGGAGAAGAAGGATTTTTAAAGGTGATTTTTGACATAGTTGTCCATGGATTAGAATGGGCAAGCATATATACTATTGTTGCGATAGGATTTTCCCTGATATTCAGCGCCAGTAGAATTATCAATCTGGCACAGGGAGAATTTGTTATGCTGGGAGGGCTGATAGGGTTTTCTCTTTACTCTATTCATTTGCCCCTTTTTATTATACCTCTTATCTCAGCTGGGGCGGTAGCTCTTGTGGGTGTGGCTGTGGAAAGAATGGCAATTTACCCGGCAAGAAAAGCCTCACCCACCTCTCTTATTATAATAACTATAGCTGTTTCTATGATATTAAGGTCAACGGCTGCTTTAGTGTGGGGACCTTACACTTTTAGAATACCCGGGTTTTCCACTTTTTCCTTTTTTAGTCTTCCTGCTGATTATTTTTTGATTATTGTGGTTTGTATAGCTTCTATCAGCACAATTGGTTTATTCTTAAAGAAGACAAGATTGGGAAGGTCTATCAGAGCCTGTTCAATGGATGCTACAGGGGCGAGGATAGTTGGAGTTTCTCCAGAAAGGATGCGGATGTTTTCCTTTTTCATATCTGCAGGTCTTGGCGGTATGATAGGAGTTTTAATTGCTCCTGTTTTCTATGCAAGCTCCGATATTGGTTTGAATCTGGGGATTAAGGGTTTTTGTGCGGCAGTTCTTGGAGGAATGGGAAGTATTCCAGGAGCAATTGCTGGAGGTATTATAATAGGATTATCAGAAGCTGTGGGTGCATCTGTTGCTTCTTCTTACAAAGATATCATAGCTCCTCTTTTAATGCTTTTTGTTCTTTATATTAAACCTCGAGGTCTCATAGGAGGGAGGGATTGAAGAGGAGTTTCTTATTTGAATGGATAGTTTTTATAGCAGCTATAATGGCAGTTCCTTTTATTTTTAAATATGTTATTTCATATCCGCTGGAACCTGCTCTTAGAGCAGGATTCTTTGTTATGCTTGCAGTCAGTTTAACTCTGGTGGTGGGTTTAGCAGGTCAGATTTCTCTTGGGCATGGCGCATTTTTTGGTATTGGAGCTTATACTGCTGCTATCCTTGCGACAAAGTTAGGTTTGCCGGCTTTTCTGACAATACCTCTGGGGACCATTGCAGGTGTTATAACAGGGTTCCTGATTGGTTATCCTGTTCTCAAGTTGAAGAGTTATTATCTTGCCCTTGCTACGTTAGTTGTTGCCATAGCGGTATACGAGTTTTTTAAAGCAGCAGATGCTTTAACAGGAGGAGAAATGGGTCTTTACAACCTGCCTAATATTAGAGCAGGAAATTTTGAGCTTTACTCTCCTTTCAGTCATTATTATGTCGTATGGATTTTTGCTTTGCTGGTGATTTTTCTTTGCGATCATTTTTCTAAGTCTCCTGTAGGGAAAAAGCTTAAAGCTCTTCATTCAGACGAGGAAGCTGCAGAATGTGTAGGTATTGACGTCTTCTGGACAAAAGTTAAAGTTTTTGTTCTTTCCTCCACCATTGCTGCTTTTGCTGGCGCCTTATTTGCTCATTGCTCTTATGGAACTATATACCCGGGTGAGTTTAATGTAAACCTTTCTATTAAAATCATAACCATGGTAGTTGTGGGAGGGATGTACTCTATTTATGGAGCTGCTGCAGGTGCGATAGTTATATCTTTGCTTCCAGAAGTAATAAGAAGGTTAGGGGACTTTTTCCATATGGATCTTACACAGATAACGCATATAAATGACATAGTATTTGGGATTATTCTTATTGTTTTTATGATATTTAGTCCTAAAGGTATTCTTGGGAAAAAGGAGGAAAAGAGTGCTTCAGGTAAGAGGAGTTTCCTGCCGTTTTGGGGGACTGGTAGCTCTTGATAATATATCTTTAGAGGTTAAGAGGGGAGAACTCGTGGGTTTAATGGGACCCAATGGTGCAGGAAAGACTACTCTTTTTAATATTATAAATAATCTTGTTTCTCCAACAACAGGTGGTGTTTGGTTTGAAGAGGAAGAAATTACAGGGCTTCCTCCTCACGAGATTACCAGAAGGGGTCTGGTAAGAACGTTCCAGAATGTGAGAGTTTTTGAGCATCTTAATGTACTGGAAAACGTTGAAGTAGCAGTTCCCGAAAATAATAAGACAGGGTTTTTGCAAAATATATTTGCTTTTTCTAAAATTAGATTGTCTGGCAGATTTATAAAAGATAAGGCTTCTGAATGCCTTAAAATGGTTGGATTAGCTTCTTTTTCCCTCAGGAGTTCTTCCTCTTTAACTTTTGGTCAACAGAGACTTCTTGGTATTGCTCGTGCTCTTGCCTGCAAACCGAAAATTCTTCTTCTTGATGAGCCTTCAGCAGGATTGAATAGAGAGGAAACACTTGCTCTATCCAGGGTGATAGAGAAGATTCATCAGAAAAAAATAGCTATTTTTATCATTGAACATGATATTGAGATGCTTATGAGTTTAGTTCAAAGGATAATTGTTCTTGACAAAGGTAGAAAAATAATGGAGGGAACACCTGATGAGATAAAGGGAGAGGAAAAAGTGCTGAAAGCTTACTTTGGGAGGAAAAGAGGGTGTCCTATTTAGAACTTGTAGGGATTGAAGCTGGTTATGGGAAAATAAAAGTTATTAAGGGAGTAAATTTGAGCGCTGAGAGAGGAGAGATAGTCCTTATTGTTGGACCCAATGGTTCAGGTAAGAGCACTCTGGCCAAGGTAATTGTGGGGTTAATACCTCCCTTTAAAGGAGATGTTTTGATTGATGGAGAAAATATATCCAGGGTAAAACCAGAGAAGATAGTTAAGATGGGGATAGCTTTTGTCCCGGAGAGGCGTCATTTGTTTTGGGAAATGAGCGTTAAAGAGAACCTTTTAATGGGGGCTATATTTGTAAAGGATTACGAACTGGAGGAAAGACTTGAGAAGGTTTATCATCTTTTCCCTGTATTAAAGGAGCGCTCAAGACAAATAGCAGGAACACTTTCTGGGGGGGAGCAGCAGATGCTTGCTATTGCAAGAGCTCTTGTTGGTAATGTGAGATTGCTTATACTGGATGAACCTTGTAATGGAATAGCTGTCGGAGTTATAGATAAACTACTTGAGGTGCTCTTGCAACTTAGAGATTCAGGGATTACTATTTTACTTATAGACCAGAATGCAGAGGCAGTTGAAATTGCTGATTATGCTTATGCAATGCGAACAGGGAAGGTTATTGCCGAGGGAAAACCTGAGGATATCTTTTTTAAAGAAAATATGAAAAAATTGTTCTTAACTTAAAGTTGAGAGGAAAGGATTTTCTATGCAGGAGAAAAGTGCTATTTTAACAGGAAATGAAGCTATTGCTCGAGGAGCGTATGAGGCTGGGGTAACTCTGGCTTCGGCGTACCCGGGTACTCCAAGCACAGAGGTTCTGGAAACCATAGCGGGGTTTAAAGATAATGAAATCTGGTGTGAGTGGGCTCCTAACGAGAAAGTAGCTCTGGAGGTAGCTGCAGGAGCATCACTAACAGGAGTAAGGGCGATGGTTGCTATGAAACATGTAGGATTGAATGTAGCTGCTGACCCTCTTATGACTCTTTCTTATGTGGGTGTGGAGGGTGGACTTGTGGTGGTAGTTGCAGATGATCCTGGAATGCACTCCTCGCAAAATGAACAGGACACCAGAAATTATGCGCGATTTGCAAAGATACCTTTGCTTGAACCTTCCGATAGTCAAGAGGCAAAGGATTTTGCAATATTTGCTTTTGAGCTATCAGAGAGGTTCAGGACTCCTGTTATCCTGCGTAGTACCACTCGTATTTCTCACTGCAAGTCTCCTGTCAAAATCCTTAAAAGAAAAACATTGTCAAGGAAAGCTCATTTTGTTAAAAATCCCGAAAGATATGTTCCGGTACCAAGGTATGGGAGAGTAATGAGACAGAAGGTGGAGGAAAGAACTGCAAAACTAAGAGAATATGCAAGTAAATGTCCTTATAATCTGGTGATAAAAAGAGGAGATGACTTAGGAATAGTAACTTCAGGTGTTTCGTTTCAGTATGCAATGGAGGAGTTTCCCGATGCGTCCATATTGAAGTTGGGGCTTTCCTATCCTTTCCCTGATTCTCTTATAAGAGAATTTGCTTCTCACTATAGAAAGATAATTGTTATAGAGGAACTTGATGATTTTCTCGAGGAGCACATAAGGAGTCTTGGTATAGATGCTAAGGGAAGAGAGTATTTTCCTGGTATAGGGGAGTTAAGTCCGGATAAGGTAGCACAGGGTTACAGGAAGATAAAAGGTGAGACTGTACAGGAAGAAAACCAGGATGAAAAAGAGAGTTTTTCTCTTCCTGCAAGACCGCCTGTGTTTTGTCCAGGTTGCCCTCACAGAGGTCTTTTTTACGCTCTTTCCCGGATAGACTGCATTGTGACAGGAGACATAGGATGCTATAGTCTTGGAGTATTCCCTCCTTATGATAGGATGGATACCATTCTTTGTATGGGAGGGGGTATAACCCTGGCTCAAGGTATGGACAGGGCAGGATTTAGAGATAAGCCATTAATTGGAGTGGTGGGGGATTCTACTTTCTTTCATTCCGGGATCACGGGACTCCTTGAGATTTCTTATAACAAGGGTATTTCCACTATAATAATTGTTGACAACAGAGTCACTGCTATGACCGGTCACCAGGACCATCCAGGTACTGGAAAAACTCTCATGGGAGATGATACTTATACTGCTTTACCCGAAGATTTTGCCAGAGCCTGTGGCATAAAAAATGTCAAAGTTATAGATCCTTTGGATTTAAAAAGGACATTAGAGGTAATCAGGGAGGAGATAAAAAAGGATTCTCCTTCTGTGATTATTTCCAGACGTCCTTGTGCTTTAATAGAAAAGAAAAGAAAAAGTGCTCTGTTTATAGATCCTGATGCATGCACTGATTGTGGTAGGTGTCTTAGAGTTGGTTGCCCTGCTATTTATAAAAAGGACGATAAAATACTTATAGATTCGATTCTATGCAATGGTTGTGGTTTTTGTGCCCAGGTTTGTCCTCAAGGAGCAATTAAGCCGGTTCAGAAAAACTGATCACCTTTTCATCCGTTTACCCGCCAGGAAAGCAGGGTTAATACTTTATTTAAAATGAAAGAAGAGCCAGCCGATTTTTTTCTTATTTTTTTTATCTTCTTATTCTTAAAAACATAAGTTTTAAGTTAGCCTGTAAGTACGGGTACTTGACATTTTTTTTGATTTGTGTTATTTTTTGATAAATAGTAACACAATGTAATTATATTTCAGGGAGGTTAAGGGAGTGAAGAAAGGAAATAAACCGGATGAAAAAGTTTTTTTAACTGCGTTGCTGACAATCGCATCTATACTTATCTGTATTAATGTCTTATCCGGGATGACTATTGCTAAAACTAAGGTTACTCTTGTTGATTCAGCAGGAAGAGAGGTTACTATCCCTTATCCAGTAGAGAGGATAATTGTTACTGATGACACTGTTGCAGATGTGGTGAGACTTTTTGGCAGACAGAGATGTGTAGTAGGGATAGAGGAGAGTATTCCCAGGCGAGGATATTTTCCAGAGATGAGCAACAAAGTGGTTACTGGTAATCAGTGGAGGGGTTTAAACTGGGAAAAGGTGCTCCAGCTTAAACCAGATGTTATTCTCATGAGCGATCATCCAGCTTGTACCTCGAGACTTACCAGACAGGCAAGTAGATTTAATATTCCTGTGCTTGTTTTAAGGTGGCGTTTTCCAAAAGGACAGGATGAAACAGTGAGGATACTGGGGAAGGCTTTTGGAGAGGAGCAAAGAGCCAGGGAATTCATTGAGTGGAAGAAGGATAAATTACGGATAGTTAGGGAAAAAGTTAAAAGTTTAAAAGCTGGGGAGAAACTCAAAGCTTATTTAGAGGTTGCCTTCTCAGGACCTGTAGGGAGAGCTGCTGGTAGGGGAAAACCTGCTGGACAGGTTATGGAGATGGCCGGTCTTAGAAATATCTGTGAATTTCAGAAAAATAAAGAGGTTAGCGCAGAATGGATTATAGAGAAAAATCCAGATATTATCATTATGTGTGACTATGCTGGAGGGGCAGGCGGAATTACCGGTTATCTGGCAACTGATACCTCCAGAATAGTTAAATACATAGAAGAGATTAAAAGACTCCCCAGGTTTAAAAGAACTAATGCTGTTAAAGAAAACAATGTGTATGTGATGAACACCAAATTGCGTGGAAGTATGTATCTTATAGGAATTCTTTATCTTGCCAAAGCAGCTTATCCTGAGATTTTCAGGGATATTGACCCGAAGGGGGTTCTCAGGGAGTTTTTCGAAAAGTGGATGAATGTAAAATATCAGGGAATATGGTTTTATCCTGAACCTTAATTTTAAGAGAGGAGAAAAATGGTTTATGAAGAAGTATTGGAAGAAGCAAAAAATAGAGAAATAACAGAAAAAGAGGCTCTTTACCTTTTTAAGTATACAAATAATACTGAAAAGTTTTTCTCTTTACTTAAGACAGCAAGCTATGTTCGCGATAAGCACCTGGGGAAGGAGTTTAAGTTGTGGGCTCACATACCTTCTACTACTAAGGGATGTGTAACCTTTCCTCCCTGTAGATATTGCTGGCATTCCAGCCGTATTAGAGGAATAAAATCAGTTAATAAAAATGCTTCTCCGGAAGAGATAGTAAAAATGGCTAAGATGGCAGAAAAGATGGGATTTGAGGGAGTTCAACCTGGAGGTGGTTGCACTGGAAAGATGGGGAAAGATGCTATTGAGGATACAGAAATTATTAAGAGAAATACCAATTTAAAGGTCTATGTAAATTACGGTTATGATATGTGTGAGGAAAGCATACTCGAACTTAAAAAATTGGGAGTGGAGAGAATAGGTTGCCAGCTTGAAGTTATAAATCCTGAGATATTTTACAGGATAAAGCCGGGAGATAATTTAGATAAAAGGAAACAAATTATGGAGATTATTGAAAAACACGGCGTTGGGCTGGATAGTGGAATTATGATAGGTGTTGGAGAAACTTATCAGGATAGAGTTGATGCTATTTTCTATCTTAAAAAATTTAAAAATCTAAAGAGAACATCTGTGTGTGGTTTTCTTCCTATACCGGGGACACCAATGGAAAGTGAGCTTCCCGCAACATCAAGGGATATTGCTGTAACGATAGCCATAATGAGATTAGTATTCAGGGATATAGATATTGAAGGTAGTTTTGGAAGAGATGAACAGCTTCAGCAGTGGATAATGGCAGGCACTAACATAAGACTGATTCACGGTCTATTCAGGCTAAAAAATAGTAGGGATGGTTTTAACAAAAACCCTTTCAAAGGAAAAACTGTGGATGTGACCGAGAATTTCCAGTTTACCAACCTGTTGCCTTTTTATTTAAAGATGATTGAGGAGACCGGATTGAAGCCTGGTCTTAAAAATGCTGGCAGAGATGAGGGAAAGTAAGAAAGAAACAAAAACACAGAGATTGTATTCTCAAACTATAAGAAGAAAATTAATTTTTGTCTTTTTTCTTTTGGTTTTACTGGGAGTTATAGCAGTTGTTGCGGTTAATGTAGGGTCAGTACCTCTTGGAGCGGAAAATATACTATTTTCAATATGTAACAGGATTTTTTTTACCAGTTTTCCCTGTAGAGAGCTTACCTCCACTATAGTTTGGGAGTTAAGATTACCGAGGATCTTCATGGCAATTGTGGTTGGGGCAGGATTAGCTATGGGTGGTTCGGCACTGCAGGGGATTTTGAAAAATCCTTTAGCCTCTCCTTATACTCTTGGAATAGCATCAGCAGCAGGATTTGGAGCCTCTCTTGCTATCATTGCCGGGTTTGGTTTGTTGGGCCAACAGAACCTGTGGATTGTAGCTAACGCCTTTATCTTTGCATTGTTTTCCTCTTCAGTGGTTTTGGGATTGGCAAGGGTGAGAAAGGCTACTCCCGAGAGCTTGATATTAGCTGGAGTTGCTATGATGTTTCTTTTTTCTGCTATGACCTCTCTTCTTCAATATATGGGTACAGAAGAGCAGGTAACAGCGGTAGTCTTCTGGCTTCTGGGTAATCTATCTAAGGCTACATGGCTCAGGGTAGGGATAGTTTCTGTGATTGTTCTTGGAGTTTTTCCTTTATTTATGAGATATGCCTGGGATTTCAATGCTTTAACTATTGGAGATGAAACAGCCGAGAGTCTTGGAGTAAACGCAGTGAAGATAAGATTAGTGGGATTAGCGTTAGCTTCTTTGGTTACTGCAAGTGCAATTTGCTTTGTGGGAACTATAGGATTTATAGGTCTTGTCTCTCCTCATATATCAAGGATGATTATTGGAGGAGACCATAGATTTTTGTTTCCTGCTTCCTGTCTGATAGGAGCAATCCTGCTGCTGGCAGCAGATACTGCTGCCAGAACTATACTTTCTCCTTTAATTCTCCCGGTTGGTATTTTGACTTCTTTTTTGGGAGTGCCTCTTTTTTTGTATTTAATTATAAGAAGGAGGAAAGAATACTGGTGAAGTTGAGAATTGAAGGGATTAATTTTAGATATAATAGCAGGTTAGTTTTAAAGAACGTAAGTTTGGAAGTAGGAGAAGGGGAGATTATGACTTTAATTGGTCCCAATGGTTCAGGGAAAACCACCCTTTTAAGATGCATTATGGGAACGGTTACTCCTGAGAGAGGGAATGTTTTAATAACGGGAAGACAGATAAGTAAGATAAAGAAAAAAGACCTTGCCAGATGTATAGCGTATGTTTCACAAAATGAGTCTACCAATTTCCCTGTTACTGTTTTTGATGCGATTCTTATGGGAAGAAAACCTTATCTTTCCTGGAATCCAGGCAGTAGAGATTTTAAGATAGTTTGCGAGGTATTGCAGACCTTGAGTTTGGAGGAACTTGCTCTGAGGGATTTAAATGAATTAAGTGGAGGAGAAAAGCAAAAGGTTTTAATAGCAAGAGCAATAGTCCAGGAACCAGAGATTATATTGTTAGATGAGCCTACAAGCAATCTGGACCTCAAGCATCAGCTTGAGGTTTTGGAGACAATAAAAGGTTTAGCCAGAGAGAGGAAGATTTCAGTAATAATGGCTATGCATGATTTAAACCTGGCTCCCAGGTACTCAGATAAAATAGCAATGTTAAAGAGTGGAGAAGTATTTAGTGTAGGAACCCCTCACCAGGTAATAACATCTGAAAATATAAAAGAGGTATATGGTGTAGAAGCTACTGTTTACAATCATCATGATGCTCCTTATGTAGTGGCCGGGAAGGCTTAAGAGGGTTTAGAAAGTACAGAGGTAAAGAAAAGAGCCTGTAATTATTTTTCCAGGTCTTCTTTCATTCTTTGAAACTCTTCTCTTGTAATCTCTCCCTGTGCATATCGTCTTTTAAGTATCTCAAGTGGAGATTGCGAGGAAGGCGGTGCCTTATGGATTGATTCAGCAGCGATTATTCTCTCAAGTTGCTCTTCCCAGAATTCATGAGTTTTAAAATGATTATTTGGATCTTTAAATAAAATATAGCTCCACCATACAGCCCATCCGAGATTAACCCCGGGGATAATCATCAGGATAATATAAAGCACCATATTTCGCGGAGGAACGGGTCTGGATACCGTTGCGTTAAAAGAAATTCCCTTTTCTCCAAGAGCTCTTGATACCTGATGAAAGAACTGTATTTCTCCTTGCTCATGCACATAGTAGTCTATTGTGAGCCAATACCAGGATACAATTGTTAGAGCAAATCCTACCACATTGAAAATATAGCTAAGAATTATCCAGAGAAGAAAAAAACCTGTGCTTCTTTTTTGTTCTCGTAAGGAGAGCTGTATCTCACTCCCTGTCCATGGGTGAAGCTCTATGTTGTATTTTTCTTTAATCCACCGGGAAAGGCTCTTCTTAAGAGACTTAATCCGCTCTATATGCTCATTTCTCCTTTTATAAAGTTGCCACTGATACCACCAGAAGACGATTGATAACAAAAGGATGGTTATCAATAAAGTTAAAATCCATCCACTCAGATAGAGGAAATAACCAAATGGGAAGGAAAATCTGTAGTTAAAGTAGTTTCTTCCTTCTCTTAAAAAATACCATCCCCACTGCTTGCTTATAAAAGTAGCTACAGCTAATAGCAACCCAATAAGTACGAGGATTATAATTATATAAACACCAAAAGAGAGGTATTTATCTGTCTTTCTTCTTTGATTGAGTTCTGGAACAGGGGAAGTCATTTTATCCCTGTATAAATTTCTTTTTATAAAACCACTTTGTGGCTTTTTCTATTTCTCGCCTGTCAGGCTTTAGATAACAAAGTAAGTTATAAGGTGTTGCTTTACATTCTTTCATTTTTCCCCGTAGCTTTAGTAAATTTTCTTTTTTTTGCCTGGCATCTATTATTTTATTTTCATAGGTGTTTTTTTCTTCCAGATCAGAGAGCATTGATTCCCAATCTTCGTTGTACTGTAAATGAAGAACTATAGTACTCCACAGATCATTATTGGTGAAATATATGTATTTTTTACTTCCAGGAACAGATACCTTCAGCAAGATTTCAGGACCTTTAGCAGGAGGGGTGGGGATTCTATTAATTTTGCCATCTTCTCTTATAATGTGGGATATGGCTTTCTGTATCTCTGTGTCGCTTACTATTTCCCCTCTTTGTTTCATGTTTTTGTAAAGTTCAGCAATGTTATGTAATATTCTGCGAACTTCTTCGTAGGTAAGAGTGGTTTCACCATATTCCTGAGGAATGAACTTCAGTACAAGATGACTGAAATCCCAGGTCTTGAAATCTTCCAGAGAGCTCTTTCCGAAGGAAAAATACTGGATGAAGTCAATGAAACATTGAATATCTTCCCAGGCCTGATCTATCTCTTCAAATGGTACCCCTTTTTGCTTTAATGATTTAATGAATTTTATAACCTGTGTCTCTTTCAACATTAAGGAATCATCCACATACTTTTTAAAATAGTTTTTAATCTCTTCTATGAGGTCAAGGTAATTCTCCTCATCTAAGGGTGAGAAGTACTTTCTTTGTCCTGTCCTTTTTTCTCTGGCATCTTTTAAACGATATACCTCTGGCAATATTTCGCTTAGAACTCTTCTCAATTCTCTGGGAATAACAGCGATCTTGTAAAGTCTATTTTTCACGGGAGCTCTACCTACAAATACTAACCCCCTTACCCTTAACTGACCGAGCGGGCTTGATGGTGGATCATCCACCCACCACCATCCATCATCGCTTTCGTCTGTATTAGCTTGTCGGGAAAGAGTCTGGAAAGTTCCCCATCCTCCTCTTGAGAGAAGATATTTAATTATAAAGAGAGAGCTTCTGCTAAGTTCTACCAGTACTTTTTTTAAGAACTTTTTATTGCTTAGTATGTGTGTTATGCAGTGGATCTGTTCTTTCTTGTCTGTTTCTTCTATATATCCCAGCTGGCGGTAAATGGCCTGAATCCAATGAGAAGGAAGCTTGCTTAATTCAATCTTTAAGTGAGGATCTTTACTTATACCTTTCTTATCCTCCCTTTCTTTCCACTTTTTCCCCAGCTCTTCTTGAATGGACCTTAACAGGTAACGTTCAATCGAGTCATCTCCTCCTCTTTTGCTGTCCATAATCTTATTTACCTCCCATTTTTCCAGATATTCAACCTAATATTAACAATAAGTAAAAAATTGGCAAGTGATAGTTTTTCATACCTATTATAAATGTGTTTACTATAATAAGCAAAATGATAAAATAAAAATGTGAGAGATTAAAGGAAATCCGTTTATGAATGCAATTGAGATAATTGGTGTCTCCAAGAGGTTTAGAGAAAAAGGCAGGTTTTTCTTTTCCTCTTTACTTTTTAGCTTTCAGAAAAGCCAAGAGAACAGGCAAACTGGTAAGGATGAGTTAAAAATTCGATGAGGAAAGAAATTTTGAAGTCTAAGTTTATTGGATCTTTGCTTGGTACCGCTGTGGGAGACGCTATGGGTGCAGAATATGAGGGTCTTCCCTGTAAAATTAATTTTATAAGGATGGGTGCAGGAAGGTACACAGATGATACTCAAATGATGATTGGAGTTGCAGAATCATTAATAGAAAACAGGGGATTTAATGGCAAACACATGGCTTACACCTTTATAAAAAACTTCGATCCATCCCGGGGTTATGGTCCTGGACCACCTGCTGTGTTCAGATGGATAAGTTCAGGTGATGATTGGGATAAGGCATCACAAAGACTTTTTGGTGGAAAGGGGTCATTTGGTAACGGTGCGGCGATGAGAATTGCTCCGGTGGGCTGTTTTTATTATGATAATCCTGATAAACTAAGAGAGGTAGCCTGCAGGTCAAGTCAGATAACCCATTCCCATGAATTAGGAAAACGGGGAGCTCTCCTGCAAGCTTATGCTGTTGCTTTAGCAATAAATTCCGGGCCTTTTCTTGACAGGGGTTATTTTTTGAGAAGGCTTCAAGGTTTTGTAGAAAATGAGGTATATAAAAAGAAGCTAAAAATAATAGAGGATTTAATAATCTCAAAGCCCAGTAAATATAGAGTTGTTAAAGAGCTGGGGAATGGAGTAGAAGCTTTTAATTCCGTTCCCACTGCAATATACTGTTTTATTCGGTCAAAAAGTTTTCAGGAAGCTGTTTTATATGCTATAAGCCTGGGTGGTGATACAGATACTATAGCAGCAATGACGGGAGCAATAAGCGGTGCTTTTTATGGAGTAGAAAGTATTCCGGATGAATGGAAGAATAAATTGGAAGATAAAGAGAAAGGGAAAAGCTACATAGAGAAATTAGCAGAGGAGCTCTGGCTAATTCGGGAAAGTTCTTCTTGATTACCAAATATCCCTTATGCAAGTACATGTTTTTCAGGGACGAAACAGAAAAATTCTCCCTCAAATACTACCTCATTATCTCTTTTTACCTTAACCACTACAATTATTTTTCTCCCTTCGGTATTTTTTAATCTCGCTCTTGCAATTAATACCTCCCCTGTTTTAACTGGTTTTAAGAACTTTACATTTGCACTCCCTAAAACGACATTGGGGTGGTTTACTGCGAGCATTGCTGCATAATCGGCAAGACCAAATATAAATCCTCCGTGAATAAGACCATATTGGTCAGCAGCCATCTGTGTAGTGGTGGTCAATCTAACCTTAGAAGACCCATCCATTATCTCTACAGGTTCACCACATAGCTTTCTATTTATTTTCAGGTGAGTTTTTTGGACCACAACTATTCCTCCATATATTTGACTGGAAAAGTTAGAAAAAATTTATTTTTTATATTTATTACTATATAAAAAGTTAATCTTTAAGCAAATTTTAATTAAAATAAAAAATTAAATAGTTGACAAAAGGGAGAGAAGGAAGAAGATTATATATAGCCACAAGTTTAATGAAAAGAGATTGCTACCTTGGATGATTTTGTAGAGGGAGGGGAGGTGGTTTCAATGGGAAACATATCAAAAGAAGAAGTCAAAAAGGAGATAGAAAAGTTAAGAAAAGAAATCCGTTATCATGACTACCGGTATTATGTGCTGGATGAACCAGAGATTTCTGATGCCGAATACGATAAGCTAATGCGCAGACTTCAGGAACTGGAGAAAGAATTTCCTGATCTTGTGACCCCTGATTCCCCTACTCAGAGAGTGGGAGCTCCTCCAAGAGAAGAGTTTGGTACGGTGAGACATTCTATACCAATGCTTAGTTTATCAAATGCTTTTGAGGAGACCGAAGTTTACGATTTTGACAGGAGAGTAAGAAAGGGGTTGAATGGTAAAAAACCGGAGTATGTAGCCGAGCCGAAGATAGATGGTCTTGCCGTGGAAATAGTTTATGAAAGGGGGTTAATGCAGGTTGGTTCAACAAGAGGAGATGGAGAAGTTGGAGAAGATGTGACTGAAAATTTGAAAACCATAAAGTCAATCCCCCTTAAATTAAGAGATGAGGAAATTCCTCCGCCAAGGTTAATAGAGGTAAGAGGGGAAGTTTATATGAGAAGGGATGACTTCCATAGATTAAATCAGGAAAGAGAAAGGAGGGGAGAATCTCTCTTTGCTAACCCCAGAAACGCTGCTGCAGGGTCCCTACGTCAGCTTGACCCAAAAGTAACTGCCTCACGTCCCCTGGGAGTATTTTTCTATGGGATAGGGAGGGTAGAAGGGAGGGAGTTTAAAACTCACTGGGAAATACTCCAATCTTTTCTTAAGTGGGGACTTGTTGTAAATCCTTATGTTGAGCTTTGTTCTGATATTGAAGGATGTATCAATTACTTTAACAAAATAAGCGAGATTAGAGAGAAGCTTGATTATGAAATAGATGGAGTGGTTTTTAAGGTAAATCAGCTTGAGTATCAGCGCAGATTGGGAGAAATATCTCGCAGCCCTCGATGGGCTCTTGCTTATAAATTCCCCTCTATTCAAGCTACTACCAGGATAAGGGACATAAAAGTTCAGGTGGGGCGAACAGGTGCACTAACTCCCGTAGCTATCCTGGATACTGTTGAGATAGGAGGAGCAAGGGTTTCAAGAGCTACGCTGCATAATCAGGATGAAATAGAGAGAAAGGATATAAGAATAGGGGATACTGTTCTTGTACAAAGGGCAGGTGATGTTATACCTGAGGTAGTTAAGGTGATAAAGGAAAAGAGGACAGGAAAGGAAAGGAAATTTGAGCTCCCTCCTTATTGTCCGGTATGCGGGACGAAAATCAGCCACCCTTCTGGTGAAGTTGTAGCTCGCTGTCCCAATATATCCTGCCCTGCAAGGTTAAAAGAGAGTATTAAACATTTTGCTTCCAAACAGGCTCTTGATATTGAAGGTTTAGGAGATAAGATAGTAGAAGCTCTCGTTGATAAGGGTTTTGTTAAGAGCATATCTGACCTTTATCGTTTGAAAAAAGAAGATTTTCTCACACTTGAGGGATTTGCTGAGAAGTCGGCTCAAAATATGATCGATGCTCTGGAAAGGAGTAAAAACACAACTCTGGACAGGCTTCTGTATGGTCTTGGTATCCGACATGTTGGTCAACATCTGGCGAGAGTTCTTGCTGAGAGGTTTGGTGATATTGAATCCCTGGCAAAGGCATCAGAACAACAGCTTTTACAAATACCAGAAATAGGTCCAGAAGTAGCAGCAAGCATAAAGGATTTTTTTACCAGCAGGGAGAATTTGAGAGTTATAAGAGAATTGGAAAAATTAGGCGTAAGATATGAAAAAAGAGAGAAACCAACCGGAGATAAATTAAAAGGTTTAACTTTTGTGTTTACAGGAGAGCTTGACAATTTTACAAGAGAAGAGGCGAAGGAAAAAGTGGAAAAAGAAGGGGGTAAAGTGTCCTCCAGTGTAAGTAGAAGAACGAGCTACGTTGTTGTAGGGAAAAATCCTGGTTCTAAACTGGATAAGGCAAGAAGATACGGAGTTAAGACAATAAATGAAGAAGAGTTTATAAGACTTATTTCATAGAACGGGCAATTTTCAACATTTCATCAAGAGGAAGTTCTCCTATTAACACAAATGTTTTCCCGCTACTGCTCCACACAAGAGTATTACCATAGATACCTTCTCTAAATCTCATCTTCATTCCTCTAAACATTAACTCGCGGTGATATCTCATTGCTACATCTATACGGGGTCTCTGGAAGAGAACCACTATATCTATTCCATTTGTATAAATTAACTTTACTGTTTTTCTATCACCCATAAGTTCAGCTTCCTGAAAAACGTAGCTGTGAGGAAAATATTCAGGGAGAGAAAGAGGAAAGTTGATTTTTCTCTTAATCTCCTCCAGAGAGTAATAGGTCCGGAAAGGATGAGTTTCTGGGTTTTGTGGCAAAGATGGGAGCTCCTGGTAGAATCTTTTTCGCGGGAAATACTTGTTAAACTGGATCTTTTTGTAATAAAATAGAGAGATAGGTTCTCCATTAAGGTTGTATTTTTCTTTTCTTAAAGTGAAGTAAGTTTTTTTATCTATCCATATTTTCAGTAAAGGAGTAGATATACCTTTGGGGGAGAGCGAGATAGTATAGACTGGTCTTCCGAGGATTTGTTCCTCATAAAGTTGTGAAATTTCAAAATTTTTAAGCAGAACTTTAAGGTTCTTTTCCCTTTTTTCTTTTATCTGAGAAGAAAAGAAAGAAGGGGTAACCCTTATCTTGCCTGTAGTTGGTATATATTCTATTCTTCTTTTACCATCGTCTATTAAAATTCTTCCTCTTACTCTTGGCGGATTTATGTATTCTATATACATAAAGTCTGGTTCTTGATACACTTCTCTGGTAACAAATGTGTAAATTTGAGTTGAGGTGTATATTTTTGATTCTTTTATTCCCTCAAGATTGGCCCTGATTCCAGAATCAAAAGAATATTTTAAGATATCTTCAACCTCATCTGCCAGTAATAAGACGGTAGATGATAAAGATATTAACAGGGTAAAAATAATTATTTTCCATAATTTACCATAATTCATATCTAACCTCTTTGTTCCTGAATTAAAATTATGGGAGAAGGTTCTCTTACCCATGAGATTACCTCTCCCCGTGATCTTAGATACTCCTCTTCAAATCTATCAATATTGAGACTGGGAGATAAAAACCGGGGATAGATGAACGAGAGGAATATAATAAGAGCTGCTACTCCTGCAACAAAAAAAGCTTTCCCTGCAAGAGGTGTAAATGTCCATGCTCTTGTTAAATTACTTAAACCATACTTTCTGGAGTTTATCTTTTTTCTTCCAGGAAGTTTTTTCTCGAGACGTTGATAAAAACCAGACTCCGGGCTTTCAAGCAGAATCATTTTGCTTATTGTGTCAATCTTTTTAAGTTTTAACCACTCCTTTTTACATGCAGGACAGGTATTAATATGTCTTTTAATTTTCCATCTTGTTAAAAAATTTAGTTCTTTATCTATATATGCAGAGAGATTTTCTCTTATCTTCCTGCACTCCATTTTTTCCTCCTAAAGCATATCAAGATAAGGTTCAAGTTTTTCTCTTAAAGCCTCTCTTGCTCTAAATAATCTTGATTTTATAGTTCCTTCAGAGCACTGAAATACTTCTGCCAGCTCTTTATAGGAAAGATCCTCTATTTCTCTAAGGATAAACACCTCTCTTAGTCCATCTGATAAAGAGTCAACAGCTGACTTTATTTTTACATTGAGTTCTCTATTTTTAAGAGCTTCTATTGGAGATTTAAAATTTTCCTGAGGCATCCGTGTGTAAAGAAAGTTACCTTTTTCATCAACAGGAGTAAAAAGAGAAATTACTTCGTCCTTTTTATTTTTCCCATTTTTCGCATTAATACAGGTATTAACAGTTATGCGATAAAGCCAGGTGAAGAACTTAGATTTTCCTTTAAATTTAGGAAGAAACCGATACACCTTTATAAAGACCTCCTGAGAAAGATCATCGGCGTCATTTTTATCCCCAATCATTGCCAGGACTATACTGTATACCTTAGATTGATATTTTTCTACAAGTTTTCTAAAACTATCATCATCACCAGCTTTGAATTTTTCTATGAGGAGTTTATCGCTGGTACTCATTTTCAATTATTGCCTTACTCCTTAATATCCATCCTGTTGACCGTTTTATACCGGGGGAAAATATCCCCCGGTAATTTGGTAATTTAGCTTTGAGCTTTGGAGACTAAAATATATGTCTCCATCTCCACATAAACCACATCCTGCCAGGGGGGAGTTTTTCAAGTTGCTCTTCGGTTAAAATTTTCCTTATTTTTAAATAGAAGTCAACCATTTTTTTATCTATCCGACCTTTAATTGTAGCCATGTCATCCACCAAACTGTATATTTTATCTTTGTTAATCCTTTCATCCATAAGCAGTTTCTGGAGCTGAATTCTTTTCCTTTCAAGCTGCGTTCTAAGGTCGAGTGTTTCTTCTTCAAAGGATAATCTTAACCGTGAGATTTTTTTCTTCTGTTGAGGAGTTAAGTTCAGGTAGTTAGCAAGTCGTTCTCTCCAGTCCCTCTGCATTTGTGGTTGGATTCTTCTCTGGTGTTGCTGGTAGAGTTGTTTTTCCTGTCTCTGCCATGCCCATACGGTGCTGGTAGTAACAAAAGAGGCTACAATGAGTGTTGCTAAAAGGATAATCCCTATCTTTTGTTTTTTATCAAACATTTACCACCCTCCTTTTCAGTTAATTTTTTTATTAGATGTTTATTTAGACATGGAAGACATTAAAAAGTTCACTTTATATTAAAAGCCCCTCTCTTATGAGAGGGGCTCTGTTGTTGTCCTTTGGCGGAAAATAAGGATTATAAAGAGGGGTTTAAAGAGTAAGGTTTTCCTCTATCTCTCTTGGGGTTATGTCCAGGCGATACCTTGTCCATTCCTTCAGTTTGGTCTCTATTAGTTTATCCATAACCTCTTCCCCTATTGTTTCTCTTACCAGTTTGCTATTTCTGGTTTCCTTTATAGCTGCGTAGAGGTCATGAGGTAAGGACTGTATGTTTTGCTTTTCTCTTTCCACCTCAGACATGGAGTAAAGATCTTGAGATGTTGGATTGGGAAGAGAATATTGGGAATCAATGCCCTTGAGACCTGCTGCAAGCAATACTGAGAAAGCAAGATATGGGTTACAGGCAGCATCAGGAAACCTTATTTCTATTCTGGTAGCAACTTCTTTACCCTTTCTATATACAGGAACCCTGACCAGAACAGACCTATTTCTTTCTGCCCAGGATATGTATACAGGAGCCTCAAACCCCGGGACAAGCCTTTTATAGGAGTTGTACCACTGGTTTGTTATGAGACATATTTCCTTGCTGTGCTGGAGAATCCCTGCGAGGAAGTACTTTGCAGTGGGTGATAGGTTATAAGGGTCACTGGCAGAGAAAAAAGCATTTCTTTCATTCTGGAAAATAGAAAGATGAATATGCATTCCTGAACCATTTTCATTCTTTAGAGGTTTGGGCATGAAGGTTGCATGGACTCCATTTCTTTCTGCTATTTCTTTCACCAGCCATTTATGTGTTTGCAGGTTATCAGCCATGGTTAAGGCATCTTTGTATTTAAGGTCAATTTCGTGTTGAGAAGGTGCAACTTCATGATGGGCATATTCAACGGGTACATTCATACTCTGCAGGGCAAAAATCGTTGCCTCCCTCAAGCTGTCTCCCTGGTCAACAGGATTAAGGTCAAAATAGCCAGCCTCATCCAATGGTTTTGCCTCTTTTTTGTTGAAGAAGTAAAAATACTCTGCTTCAGGTCCTATGTTCATATGGGTAAAGTTATACTTTGAAAGTTTTTTCAGGTTTTTAATCAGGATATGCCTGCTATCACTGGGATAAGGTTCTCCTCCTGGAGTGTAGATGGCAGCAAACATCCTTAAAGTTTTGCTTCCACCTATCTTAAATGGAATAAGCTGGGCAGTTTTTGCGAGAGGAATAGCTACCATATCACTTTCCTGGATTCTCTTATAACCAAGGATTGATGACCCATCAAATCCCATTCCATGAGAAAAGGCACCCTCCAGCTCTGAAGGAGTTATACTGAAACTCTTTAAAAATCCCAGGAGGTCAGTAAACCAGAGTCTGATAGAGTCTATACCTTTATCCTTTACAAATTCCTTTACATCCTTTTCATCTCTGAGATTTAGTCCATCAGGTGAACCATATTCTCTTACATATTCTTCCATTTCTTCTCTGAAAGTTTCTATCTTTTCCCTAAGAGTCATTTTATATCTCCCTCTCACTCTTTATTTTACCTTGCCTTAATTTTATCCGAGAAGCAAGGTGTGTCAAATACAGATTTATTACGCTTCAAATCAAGGAAAGTTGGGAATATACATCAGGTATCCTGTGTTGTTGACAATAGCTCCTGCTCCATTATAGTTATACTATATGCGTATCATAGCTAAAGGATTTTTATTGTTTGTTTAAATAAAAAAGATAAAAAGGGAAAAATGAAGATAGCGTGGGTTTCAAGCTGGCCTCCACGTCCGTGTGGTATAGCCACTTATTCATTAGAACTTGTGGATGCCCTTAGAAAAAAGGGTGGTGATGTATATATTGTTTGCCATACTGATGGAGGGAAACCAGGGGAGAAAGATGTGTATCCTGTAATAAATTTAGATGAGGTTGACTGGGCGGAGAAGCTTTACTCTATAGTTGGAGAGATCAAACCTGATATAGTGCATATCCAGCATGAATATGGACTTTATTCTGTTAATGGTGATTATTCAGCAGGTCTTTTAAGACCACTCTTCCGCTGGAAACTTGATGATAGTTTTCCTGTTGTTATAACTTATCACTCTGTATATTCTAAAATGGACAGGGCGAGAGCTATGTTTATGGATCTGATGCAGAGACTTGTTCATGCAGGTATTGTTCAC
>JAGGZA010000083.1 GCA_021162265.1 Candidatus Aerophobota bacterium
AGCTATTTTGTCGGCTTTTACTGGTAAAGAATCTCTTTTGCGCAGGTAGCATAATAACAAGTGTGTACTTTCCGAAGACCTTAACCAATAAAAGAAAACATCTTTCTTTTTAAATGAAAGACAACACTGCTCTTTTTTAGGAGCAGGAAAAGAGAGAAAATTTAGCATAAAAGAGACAATCGAGAAGTCCAAAGCCTGGAAAAAAGATACAAAATATAGGCGTCCATTTGTACTACCAATCTCATCGAAAGAATTCCTGGAGTTTCTTAAGGCATATAAAGGCAATGATACATTTCCCATTGAGAAGTCCTGTATCAGGATAATGTTCTCGTTAGCTAAAGTTAGTAAACGAAAGTTGGGAGGGTAAGCCATTTAAGCACTTCAGATAAAAAGTACACACAGATGTTGACACTACCGGTTTTAGATTCGTTAAGGAG
This sequence comes from Candidatus Aerophobota bacterium, assembly GCA_021162265.1. GTDB lineage: Bacteria > Aerophobota > Aerophobia > Aerophobales > B3-G15 > CBFDTW01. Next base: position 438 of record JAGGZA010000083.1, read on the forward strand.
TTATTCTTTTAATTCCCTCTATCTTGTCAAAATCCTCATCATAGCTGTAGATCTCTTTTATCCCCTTTTTAAGACAGAAAGTAGCATTAAAAGCATCGGTAAAAGAGATATTCTTCTTTGCATAAGCATCAAGTGCTTGCTGGTATATTCCTTTATCTGGAAGTTTTAACCCTCTTAAGTTAAGGATGGGAAGCATTAGCTCTTTTATTTCTTTCTTGGGGACTTTGTAGAAGCTCTCTAAGGTAAAAATTGTCTCAAAGATAACAAGCGGAGAGGTGGTAACTTTCTCTTCGTTTTTTTCCACCCTTTTTAAAAGAGCCAAAACTTTTTGGGCTTTCTCTTCTTCATCCCGGGTAAAGTAACGAAGGAAAAGATTGGTGTCAATAAAACGCATGGTTTAAACTTCCTTTGCTGTCTCTTCTCCCACTTTTTTCTCAAAAAACTTCCTTTGAGCTTTAAAGTCCTCTGGTCTTCTCTTTGGCTTTACTCTGCCGAAATTCGCCTCTAAGTTAGAAGCAGGTTTTATTCTGACTTCACCTTCTTTAATTTCAAACTCAACCCTATCTTTGGGCTTTATCCCTAAATACTCTCTTATTCTTTTAGGAATAGTTATTTGCCCTTTTTTAGTTAAAATAGTCGTGTTAGTTGCTCTCATTATAATCTCCTTACTTTATATTTTTAGTATTACTTTTATTATAAAGTATGGAAAAAACTTGTCAAGAGCTTTCCTCACTGTCTTTCTTGAGTGACCAAGTTCCCTTGCTATTTTCCTTATACTCCAGCATCTCCGAAAATACAGCCTCCTAATTTCTTCTTTATCTTCCACCTTAATCATCTCCTCCTCCGGTAACTGATTACTTTTTACCATCAGTATACCGGATTTTTTGATCAGGTGGTCCCCTTTTCAAGTATCACAAAGCCTGCTAAATGGTCCCCTTTTATTTTATCACACACAACTTTTCCTCAGGATGCTATTTTCCAAATCTAAATTAACTTAATTTTTCTATCTCGTATTCAACACTTCCAACTTGTGCCTGCTCGCACACTTCCCAGTATCTTTCCATATCAATATCGGGATAAATTACATTTATTTTTTCATCTCCTCTGCCCTTTCTCTTCCTGTCAATTTCCGACCCAGGATAAGCTGCAGCTTCCTTAATAAAGTCAAAACTTGCCTTATCGCAGGCAACAGCATCATAGGATGCAAAAATTCCTATATCTGGTACTGCTGGTAAAAGGCTCTCCGGTGGACAATCACAGTGAGGTGTTACATCCAGGGCAACATTTATGAAAAATCTTTTTTGAGGAGGAAACCCTGATATTACCCCTGAAACTGCGTCTAACATGCTTTTTTGAAGGTCATAGTTTGGGACGGAGCTCCAGGGAACCTTAATTGCTCCTGAAGGACAATAGGCAATACACTCTCCACAACCGATACATTTCTCTGATTCATAAATTATTCTGTCTTTGCTCTTGCGAAAAGCATTCCCCGGGCATACCCTGACGCAGGTCATGCATAATATGCATTTTGACCTGTTGTATGTGGGTTTTGCAGCTGAGGCATGCATGGCAAGTTTTGTTTCTTTTGTTGTACATCCCATAGCAATATTTTTAATGGATGCTCCAAGACCTGTTTGAATGTGAAAGGTAACATGGGATAGGCAAATAAGAAAGTCCGATTCGAATATAGCCTGAGCTACCTTTACTCTTTTTAACTTTCTCCAGGAGGAAAGCTCCACCCACTCACCTGAATTTCCTTTAAGTCCATCGGCTATTATTATGGGACAACCCATAGTTTCCGGAGTGAAGCCATTCTTTCTGGCTGTTTCAAGGTAATCAAACATAGTTTGACGTGCGTGGCGGTAAAGTGTTGTTGTGTCGGTTAAAAAGGGTTTTCCTCCCCTTTTTTTAACCATATCCACCACTTTTCTGACAATTGCAGGGCGGATGTACCTTATATTGCCAAGTTCGCCAAAATGGAGCTTTATTGCTACGATTTCCTCTTTTTCTATATTAAGTTTTGCTCTTGAAAATATTCTGTCCAACCTTTGCCAGGCTTTTTCAGGAGTTATAAAGAAAACCTTACTTTTTTCCATACCTGCTCCTTTTCATTTAGCTTCTATATTATTATCTCTCACTTTTTATTCAGGAAGAAATTTCTCAATTTCTCTGTACTTCTCAACCATCCTGCAGTATATTGAATATTTTTCTTTCAGCTTTTTAGAAAGCTCGGGATCTGGATTGTAAATTTCGGAAACTCTAAAGGTTTTTTCAACGGCGTCAGTCTCATCTTTGTAAAATCCCGCTCCTATTCCTGCAAGAAGAGCTGCTCCATGACAGGTTGCCTCCCTGATTACAGGGACCTCTACCACCTTTTCAAGAAGGGATGCTTTAAGCTGGAGTAATAACTTATTCTTTGCACCACCTCCCACAACCCTTACTCTCCATGAGGGGATGGGTTTACCCATAACTTTTTCAATTCCATCAACAATTTTTCTTACCTCAAAGGTGATACTTTCCATAATGGAGGAAATTATACTTTCTCTGTTGTGAAATTCCTTTAAACCTAAAATTGCCCCTGACATTATCCCCACTCTGCTTCCTGCAATATAGGGAATAAAAAGAGGGTGTTTTTCTTTAAATTTGGTCTTGTTTATAATTTTGTAGCTTTTTTGTTGAAATAAGGTATGTATAAGCCAGTTAAACAGGAGTCCTGAATACACACCTGTGAGAAAACAGAACCTGTCTTTTGCCACATGCCTTGCCAGAGTGAGATTCTCTCTGATGGCAGGTTCATCCTTTTCTCTTGCCTCATCTGTTGCAATAAGGATACATTCAGCACTCCCGGCAGAATCCAAGATTTTTCCCTCTCTAATTACGCCAGCTGATAAAGCAGCACATACGTGATCATGTCCCCCTGTTATTACAAGAGTTTTCCTGTTTAGACCCGTTTCCTCTGATGCTTTTTTTGTAAGCCTGCCTATTGAAATTCCGCTTGGGACAGGTTCTGGCAGGGTTGCAGGGTCAATGTGAAATTTTTCTATTATATCTTTACTCCATTTTTTCTGCCACAAATCAAACATCATCGTTCTACAGGCAAGAGAGTAGTCAATTATTTTTTCGCCTGTTAGTTTAAAAATTATATATCCGGAATTATCCAGCCACAATTTTGTTTTTTCGTATAAATTAGGTTTTTTCTCCCTGAACCAGAGAATTTTATTTAAGCTGTACACCCAGGAGGGGAAAACTCCTGTTATCCTTCTTATGGTGATTCCATCAAAAAATCTTTTAACCTCTTCTACCTGAGGAGTTGTTCTTTTGTCAAACCAGGCAATTCCATTATCAAGGGGTTTTCTCTTTGCATCAAGAGGGTAAACCGTTTCAGCGAAGCTGGAGATACTTAAAGCTTTTACTTTATCAAGATGTTTTGAAGGAAAGCTCTTTATGAGATGAGAGAGATTTTTCCATATTGCATCTGGATTAAATTCAGCCCTGCCAGAAGGTTTTAAGAGCAAGGGTGTTGGAGACTTTTTTAAGGCTATTTTCCTGCCTTGAAGATTAAAGATGCCCACTTTGGTATAGGTTGTTCCTGTATCAATTCCGAGAAGATAAGAGCCCCTTTTTGTACAGGCATGCATTAATTAATTATCTCCGACATACTTTTTGCTTTAGCTTTCAGTAATAATAAGGTTCTTCTCTTTGGTGTCAAGCACAGGGAGGAAAGTTTGCTATGATTTCGGATTTTATTTTTACGGGAAGCTGGCACGCCTGGAGGGATTCGAACCCCCGACCTACGGATTAGAAGTCCGTTGCTCTATCCAACTGAGCTACAGGCGCCATAATAAAAAATAGTAAATTTTTAGCGTATGTCAATATTTTCCCTTGCTTTTTTAGCTAACCTTTCAGCAAGTTTTGTGTATCTTTTAATTGCCTTATTGTTTTTTATTGCAATAAAAAGAGCTTTTTTCTCCCCCACGAGGATAGCTAACTTTTTAGCTCTGGTTAAAGCAGTATAAAGGAGATTTCTCTGTAGCATAATATAATGGGAGATTATAATTGGCATAATAATAGCAGGGTACTCTGAACCCTGGGATTTGTGCACGCTTACAGCATAGGATAAGGTAAGCTGATTTAATTCCTGTCCCCGGTATACTGCACTTTTTTCTGGAAACCTTACTAAAATTTCCTCTTTTCCTGAGTTTACCTGCTCTATTATTCCTATGTCTCCATTAAACACCTCCTTCTCGTAATTATTTTTAAGTTGCATTACTTTATCTCCCACTCTAAATACAGTTTGTCCTCTTAGAAGGAAATGTCCTTTTGGGTTTAAGATTTTTTGAAGGATTTTGTTTAACCTGGTGACGCCTGCTTTTCCTTTGTAAAGCGGAGATATAACCTGAATTTCAGAAAAGGGGTCAAATCCAAACTTTTCAGGGATTTCTTTGCAGTAAAGGTTTACTACCTTTTCTTCCGCTTTTTCAGGATTGGTCTCTTCCAGGAAATAAAAGTCCCTTTCCTCAACATTATTTAAATTGTTTTGCAAAGAAGAAAAATATGGGAGGTATGGGAATTTTCCATTATTTATGCGGTGGGCATTAACCACTATGAGACTTTTTTTAGCCTGACGAAAGATCTCCTCCAGCTTTACAACACTTACAACTCCAGACTGGATAATATCCTGCAATAAATTACCCGGTCCAACAGCAGGCAGCTGGTCTGCGTCTCCCACGAGAATAAGCCTGCAGGATGAAGGGAGTGCCTTAAGTAATGCTCTCATAAGTGTAATATCTACCATCGATACCTCATCAATTACCAAAAGGTCCACTCTTAACCTGTTTTTTTCATTTTTGATGAATCCCTGACCCGGGACAAAACCTAAAAGGCGGTGGATAGTGGATGCATTTCTTTCGGTAGCCTGAGATAACCTTTTAGCTGCTCTTCCTGTAGGAGCTGCCAGGAGAACCTTAAATCCAAATTCTTCAAACAGCAAAACTATTGACTTAAGTGTGGTAGTTTTCCCGGTTCCCGGTCCACCTGTGAGAACCATTAATTTTTCCGTAAGGGCGGTCTTAATTGCCTTTTTCTGACTTAAAGAGAGCTTTATTTTTTGTTTTCCCTCCAGAAGGTTTAAAGTTTTTTCCCATTCTAAGGGTAAGGTATTTTTTCCATTTTTTAAAAATCTACCGAGTTTATCTGCTACTTCCATTTCAGCCAGATAAAGATCAGGGTGATAAACAGCATTATCTTCTACAACTATCTCTCGTTTTTCCCGGAGAGAAAGGATGGTTTTTTCTACAAGGGCGCCATCTATCCCAAGGAGTTCTGCAGCTTTTCTTTTAATTTCATCATAAGGGAGGAAGGCATGACCCTGGTCTGTACTTTGAATTAGCGTGTGGTAAATACCTGCTTTTATTCGCTGGAAGGAATCTTTTTTTACCCCTATATCTGTGGCTATAGAATCAGCTTTTTTAAATCCTATACCAAAGATGTCCTGAATTAAGCAGTACGGGTTTTCCTGGATTTTTTGAGGTGCCTCATCTCCATAGGTAGCGTATATTTTGTTAACGGTTGAAGGACCTATTCCCAGGGAATAAAGGTAAAGCATAACCTGTTTTGTTTTCTTTTGCTTTTCCCAGGCAGAGAGGATGTTTTCTTTCCTTCTGGAACCTATTCCCTCTACTTCCTCCAATCTATCAGGGTTTTCCTCAATTATCTTTAAGCTATCTTCTCCAAAGTGCTTGACGATTTTTGCGGCTATTCCCGGTCCAATTTTCTCTATTATTCCACTCCCAAGATACCTTTCTATTCCTTTTCTGGTAGCAGGCTGGATTTTTATATAGCTTTTAACTTTAAATTGTTTGCCATACCTGGGGTGGGTTGACCATTCACCTTTAATTTCCAGCAGTATACCCGGGCAGGGATTAACAATATTTCCCACTATGGTAAAGGTTTTATCTTCATTTTCAGAAAGAGAACATCTTGCTACAAGATAGTTATTTTCCTCATTGTAATAAATTATTTTTTCCAAAGTAGCTTTCATGCTAACCATATTATTTGCCTTTTTATTCAGAAAAGTATTTCTCAAGACATTGATAAGCCTTTATATGCTTTTGATAAACTATTTTGTATCTTTCCACCTTGTCTTTCTCCGGTAGAATTTGTTTTTTAATTTTTGGCTGGAACTCCTCAAGACTTTTAATTTTCCTCTGGGCAAAAAGGGCTATGATTACTGCTCCCATACTTGCTGCCTCTTTTTCATACATAACGTTAATTGGCATATTAAAAAGATTTGCCTGTATTTTTAGCCAGAGCTCGCTTCTTGTATAACCACCATTTGCCATTATCAGAGGGTTCCCCTCAATAAGAGGCTCAAAGGTTTGCATTATGGCTTTCATTCTACACATAACTCCCTCCATAATACTGCGAATTATGTCTCTTTTTTGATGACGAAGGGCAAGTCCTATAAAGCATCCTCTCATGTCTGGGTTCCAGTTGGGAGCTCTCTCTCCTGTGAGAAAGGGCAAGAAAATTAAATCGTTTGCTCCTGGAGGAGATTTCTGTGCTTCTCTTTCAAGTATCCGGTAAATATCAATCCCCTTTTCTTTTGCTTCTTTGATCTCCTGCTGACAAAGTTTATCTTTGAACCAGTTAAGGGCAAGTCCCCCATTATTAATAGCTCCCCCAATTATCCACCAGTTTTTGTAAAGATGATAGCACCAGGTACTTTCTTTTTTGTGCAAAAAGGGCTTTTTTGCAGCTATGCGTATGGCTCCACTTGAGCCTACAGTTGAAGAAATGCGTTCTTTTTTTAACCCACTTGCAAGGTGACAGAGCACACCATCACCTCCTCCAGGATAGAGGGGTACATCCTTGAGTTTCTCCAGCCCTTCTATAGATTTTATATGGATTTCTTCCGTTGCCTCTACAGTCTCAGGTAAATTTTCTTTTCTTAAAGATAAAAAATCCAGAATCTCCTCATCCCAGCAAAGAGTGTGGATATTAAATAGCCCTGAACCTGAAGCAACAGAGGTATCCTCTATAAGGTTGCCGGTTAGTTTGTATAAAATGTAGCTTTTAATGGAAATAAATTTTTTTATCCTTTTAAAGAGAGGGTTTTCTTTTAACCAGAGAATTTTTATTGCAGGATATATGGGATGAGGTGGACAGCCTGTTTTCTGGTAAAATGACGGAAGATACTTTCTAACCTTTTCTACTTTACCCTTTCCTCGTGTGTCAGTAAAGGGGTAGAGAGGAGTTAAAGGCTCTCCCTTTTTATCAATTCCCAGAAGGGAATGAAAAACCGATGATAAACTTATTCCCAGGATTTTTCTGTAAGGTACACAAACCTCTTTTAAACAGAGAATAAGATTGGAATAAATCTCCTCAGGGTCTTGCTCTGCCTGGTCTTCCCTTTCAGATATCGTTCTGTGTTCACGATAAGAGAAGGACACTTTCTCTAATTCTGGTGTAAAGGCAATTGCCCTTACTCCAGCAGTACCTATATCTATGCCTATGAATACCTCTTTTTCCAAGAATTCATTCTCCTTTTTGTCAAACCTTTTATTCTTGAGGTTTTCTAATATAAGATTGTACTTTTACAGAGAGGAAATGTCAATGACGCTTTTCAAGGGAAATTGAAGGAGAAGTAAAATGTGATTTTATTGTGAATGACTATTTTTTTGACAAAAAATATTAGTTTTAGTGAGATACTTCTTTTTTCTTGAGTTATTTTTTGTCTTTTGTTATATAACG
>JAGGZA010000075.1 GCA_021162265.1 Candidatus Aerophobota bacterium
ACACCGCTTTGCTCTTGCATTGCAACTTGGAGGAGTAAAGTAGTTAACCTTATTTTTCCATAAGATGAGGGTCTCTTCCTTTTGAGTTTTTTCTGGGGAAGCCGGAAGTGGCTTCCCCTTTTTATTTACTTGTCAATTTTTCTTGCATTTTGTATTATGAGTAGCAAGACAAACCTATGAATAAAAAAGTAGCTTTAGTATCCGGATTAGTTTTTATTTTCTTTTTTCTTTTTATTTTTTTTACCAGTCTTGCATCTTCTCTGGAAACCTATTCTGAAAGTAATTTGTGGGGGATAGATTATTCTGATGTTATAAATTATGATGCAGGTGATACAGGTTTTACCGATAAAACTGATAAAAGTTTTTTCTCCTCCTTTCTTTTAAAAGATGGAATAATTGATACCTCTCTTCCTGGGGAGTCCCACCTTACAGTTAGGGGGAGAAAGGTAATAGGTGTGAAGTATACAAGGTTTAACTACTTTTCCCCTGAAGCTCGTGAAAGTAAGCCAACTTCCACCACAGAAGTTGAGCAAAAATTGCAGATTCATGCAAGGGGAAAAATAGGGAGGAAGATATTTGTTAACCTTGACTATGATGACAGTGCCCCCAGAACACAACAGCAAAAGATAAGTCTTGTTTATAAAGGAGATGAGGGTGAGATAATAAGAGAGGTTGCTCTGGGAGATATAACTCTTTCTCTTCCTAAAACTAACTTTACTTCGTACAACAAGAGTCTTTTTGGTGCAAGGATTAAGGCAAAATGGGGAGATTTTTATCTCACCGGTATTGGTTCTGTCACAAGAGGAATATCAGAGGTGAAAACCTTCACGGGAAAAACTACGACTGAGGAGAAAAACATACCGGATACAGGTTATATAAAAAGAACTTACTTTAAGATTTTCTTTGATCAGAAAGACAGATATCCTCCTGAATATTATGGTCCTTTTTCCTACACCCAGGGAAGTCTTGAAGTCTGGGTTGATGACCAGAATGGAAGTAATAATGTAAGTGGGGTTACAACCCATATGACGGTTATAGGTGAACCCATAGGTGGTGCTACGGATACTTATACAGGATACTTTGATCTTCAATACCCCGGGCAGGATTATACCGTGGATTATCCAAAGGGAATGATAAAGTTTAACAAGCAAGTTGGTGAGCAATATGTCATAGCTCTTGCTTACAGAGACGCTGATGGTGAGCGTCATCCATCTTCTGGGTATTATATGATAATGAAAGGTCCTGATGAAAATTATTACAAGTATAGATTGTGGAACTACTATTATCTTGGTTCACAGAGGATAAGTCAGGATGGGTTTACCTTACAGATTAAAGACCTTTCAGGGAATGTTGTCTATGACTTTGAAAATCCGGGGAGTTCTGTTTACAAAGTCAACGTGGACTTTGACTTTGGTATAGCTCAAGTTACAAAACCCACCTCACCTGTAACCTGTGAGGTTTACTACAGACCTTTTCCCAACGCCTATCCTCCTACATCTTCACACTACTATACCATTTATACAAAGTACACTCATACAGTAGATGTTTACCTTTTACATCCTGATATAATTCCGGGAAGCGAGAGAGTCTATGTAGATGGCAAACTCCTTTCAAAAGACAAGGATTATACAATTGATTACCCTTCTGGATACCTTAGTTTTTTGAATCCTGACCTTATAGGACCTGATACCAAAATAAGGGTAGAGTATGAATGGGCACCTCTTATGGGAGGACAGGCGACTTTTCTTGGGGGAAGGCTTGAGTATAGACCGAGTGATAATTTTTCTGTTGGTTCAACTTATCTATCAGAGGTTGCCTCCCCTCCCGGGAAGATTCCTTCTCTTGGTTCAACGCCTGCTTCTCATAAGGTATGGGAGGCTGATTTAAATCTCAGTTTAAAACCTAATCTTGGCTCTCTCTGGGGAGGAAATTTTCCTCTTGATATTTTACTTGCTGGAGAGATATCTCAAAGCAATGTTAATCCCAATACTTTTGGAGCTTGTATGGTGGAAGATTTTTCTACTACCAGAATAGAGGATAATCTTTCCTGTGGGGAAGATAGCTGGAGACTGGGAAGTATTCCTTCTGGTGTAAGTCCTGATGCGAGAGATGAGATTTCTATCTCTGATGAAGAGGTTCAAGGAGACGAGGTTAATCCTTCCTGGAGTAGTGATAAGATAACGGTTCTTGATCTTTCCTGTGATTTTGGCTCAGGAGAAAGCTGGGATTCTGTGACTTATTCACTCTCACCTGTGGGGAAAGATTACTCAAATATAAAGTACCTTGAGATCTGGGCAAAGGGTATAACAGGTAGCGTTGAGGTTTATGTTGATGTTGGTCTTGTTAGCGAGGATATAGATGGAGATGGAAAACTTGATACCGAGGATAAAAATGGGGATGGTATCTTAAACCCGGGAGAAGATACGGGGATAGTAATGAACTTTCCTTCTGGCGATAAGGTAATTGGTGCAGGCAATGGAAAACTTGACACTGAAGATCTTGACGGTGACGGGATTCTTGATAGCAGTGAGAATTTTTCTACCTATTTTTTAAATGCTCACAAGGAGCAGGTTCCCGGTAGCAATTGGTGTAAATATACGATTTCTCTTGAAGAAGACGTCTTTGCAGGACAGGATTGGGATTCGGTAAAGTCTCTTGTTAAGGATGTTCGTATCTGGATGAAGGGTTCTGACTTTTCTGGGAAGATTAAATTTGCCAAAATAAGTTTTCTTGGCGATCGCTGGCAGACAAATAATGTTAAAATTAAATCTGTTAATAACTATGATGACATTGATTTTCCCGATCCTTTTGAAAGTTCTGATTTTCGTAACTATTATGAGAGAATGTATGGAGATACAAAAACTTCAGAGGGAAAATGGCAAAAGGAAGGAGCTTTATCCTTCCTGGCTCTCTCAGATGATACAGGCTATATCCAGCAAACCTTTATCTCTACAAAAAGTTTTGCTGATTATCGCAAGATTAATTTCTGGATTTACCTTGATACAAAAGGTGAAAGTGAGGAAGGGGAGTTTCACCTTAAATTCGGTTCAGATGTGGAAACAGACTATTATGAGTACACTCTTCCCTTAAGTTCTGTTACGACAGATAAGTGGGTGGAGATTGGTATTCCCTTTTCTGAGCTTGAGGTAGAGGGAGATCCTACATTTAACAAGATAAACCAAATAAGGATAGGTCTTAATGGAGAGATTCACTTTCCTGTATATATAGATGATATTTATCTTAGCAAAGTTTACGAGAAGAGAGGAAAGGCTCAGCGTTACTTTGTGAGGACGGGCTTCTCAAAATATTTTACTCTCTCTGCGGAGTACAAAAAAATCAGTCCCCCTTTTAGTGTGATAGGAAGCTCCTCTACTAATCAGAAAACCGAGGTTAAAAAGTGGGGTCTTTCCTCGTCCTTTCTTGACTTTTTACCTTTCTCTTATTCCCGATCCGAGAAGTATACAAGCAACTTAACCACAAGGGGAATTGACCTTACCCCTGTTGAGGAGGATAAGGTATTTAAGAGGTCGCAAAGCTACAGAATAGGTTTTCGTCTTCGTTCCCTTCCAACTATCAGTTTTAGTGGTTCTAATGTGACCTCGGATTATCTTTCCAAAGAACCCTTTGAGAGAACATCTGAGGACACATATGATTTATCTTTAAATTATCCTGTACCCTTAAGTTTTCCTGTTTTGCCTACTAATATTTCCTTAGCCCTGCAGCTTAAAAAATCGGGTAAAGAGGTAAAAGATACATCAAGTACCATGGATATTACAAAAAAGGGAAGTATAGTTTTACCTTTTCGTCCCCTGCCTAATATGGTGATGAAAACATCTTATTCTCAATCCGAAACCAACACATCCACGAATGGAGGAGAGAAGTTACCCAAGGCAAGATCAAAAGGTCTTTCCTTAAGTTGTCAGCTTTCTGTTTTGAGGTTAAATCCAAGAATTGAATTTAAGGGTAGTAGTAGTGAGGATACTTTTTCCTCTTCGGACCCCGGAAAGAGGAAAGTCTCTACCAATCTTGATATTTCTTCCTCTCTCCCTTTTCGTCCAGCAGCTTTTTTAAAACTTCCCGATATTTTCTCAACCGTTGGATGGTACCTTAGCTTTAAACTTAAAAGAGAAGGCATATATGAGAATACCAGCGTTTTACTTGGTCCTCTTTCTCAGTTTGGTTTTTCAAGGCTTCACCTTGAGGATGGGACCGAGAAACTCTGGCTTGAAAAGAGAACCTTTAGTTTAAAACAGACCTGGAATCCTTTTCCTTTCCTTGCCACCACCACATCTTATACAGAGGATGAGGAAGACAGGACTGAGTTAGGTACTCCTTATGTGATAGTTACAGAAACCTGGCCTGTGGTTAACCTTAAATTTGACTTAAACCGTACTCCCCTTCTGATTGACCGTCTGTCAAAGAGATTTTTTTCTTCATCCAATCTTGTTTTTGGATACTCAAGGAAGAATACAGTAAAAGAGAAAATTTCTACCACTACCTCTTTCCAACCATCTTTAAACTGGAAAGGGGTATTTAAAAAGCCTGATAGTCTTTCAGTTTCCTACTCCTATAAATCTACCACTCAAAATGTAAGAAACTTTGGAGAGGAGGCTTCAAGTATAGAATTTTCTTCTACTCATCAGCTAAAACTAAGCTGGTCTACCTATGCTCCCTGGGGATTGAGAATTCCCATTTTGAATCGCATAATAAACTTTAAAAATAAGATTACCCTTTCAACTACCCTTTCTCGTGAGGCAAAATATGAGAGAAACTCTTCCGGTGTTGTTGGTAAGGATCAGGAAAAATGGACGCTGGGAACAGATGTATCTTCCAGGGTAACAGAAAATATAAATATGAAGTTTGGTCTCAATGCTGCTTATTACGAAGATAGGGTAAAGGTGGGTGAAAGCTATTTTAGTTACGGAGGTTCTATCTGGATGGAAATCTTCTTTTAAAGTAAGTAGCTGTTGACATAATGTGAAAACGCACTATTCTATTTTTAATCAAAATAGCAATAGATAAGCTTTTTAAAGCAAAAGGAGAGGAACTTCTGGATTATATTAAGGATACTCAAAGAGCCTGTGGTAATGGCTAAACTTTATGTAGAATAATTGAGTAATTAAAGTGAAAAATTAATGCAGATTAAACTACCGGTTGAAAAATTAAAAAGAGAAAAAATCGGAGTCCTTTATCTTTTTGGATCACAGGTTGAGGGGACTTTTACTCCTCTAAGTGATATAGATTTAGGTGTAGTTTTTACCGATACTCGTGTATTAAGAAATGCAAAGGATTCCTTGAGGATTTATACTTATCTTTACGAGCTTTTAAGTGATGTATTCCCCCATAAGGAGATAGATATTGTATTTCTTCAGCGCTCCTCTCTTTCTCTCCAGTTTGAAGCTGTTACGCGGGGAAAGGTACTCTATGAAGTTTCTCCTTATTTTCGTGTCGAATACACTGAAAAGGTCATAAAGGAGTATATTGATTTTAAGCCTCTCTTAGATAAAATGAATGAGGTTATAGTGGAGAGTTTTCTTTGAAAAACGAGGTTCCGTTAAATAAACAGGTTTTAGTTTCCCGGCTTGGAGAAATTAAGCGTTGTTTAACCGAGCTTCAAAAGTTTAAAGATCTTTCTCTGAATGAGTTTAAAAGTGGTTATAATTTTGCGATTTCGGAACACTTTTTAAGAAGAGCATTTGAAGCTGTATTTGACATTGGTTCACATATCCTATCTCGCATTCCAGGAGCAGGGGCAACTACTTACAAAGAGATAGCTTTTTTTTTGGGTAAAGAGGGTGTTTTGCCCGAGAGTTTTGCCAGGGATAAGCTTGTTAAAATGGCAGGTTACAGAAATCGCCTGGTTCATTTTTACTATGAGGTGAGAGAACAAGAGCTCTATTTTATTTTGCAGGAAAACCTTGATGATATAGAAAAGTTTTGCTCTTATATAGCAAAAATCTTAAAAAATCCTGAAAAAGCAGGTTTAAAAGTAGAGTGAGCAAAATGACTGAGAGGAAAGATCTATCCAGAAAAAATTTGAAAGTTAAAACTCAGGGAAAGTCCAGGGAAGGAACTGAATCTAATAAACCGAGGATGGGTAAGGCTCAGGCTAAAAAAGTTAAAAAGTTAACCCCTACCCATTATCCTGTTCCTCTTGTAAACAGGATAATGGAGATAGGCATTATTCTTGTTGTGGTAGGTACTCCTCTTCTTTTCTCTATATGGTCAAAAAATAACTTTCTTTTGCCCAAAGAAACTTACGCAGAGAGTATTCTGGTAGTTTTATTTGGCATTTACCTTATAAAAGTGGTAGAAGATGGCAGGTTTAACCTTGTAAAGTCAGACCTCTGGTATCCTCTTTTAGCTTTCATGGGAGCTTGCCTTATTTCTCTTTTTCACTCAATATCTTTATACCTTAGTCTCCTTGACCTGGCTGACTTTTTAAGTTATTTCTTCATTTTATTCTTAACCCTTAACTTTATCCGTACCTTTACTCAGAGAAACAGGGTTTTCTGGGCTCTCGTGGCAGTCTGTCTTATCTCTTCAATTTATGCTGTATGTCAATTTTATAACCTTGAGTTTAAATTCTGGGCAAGAGAGGGAGGAAGGGGCAATATTTTTTCCACTTTTGGTAATCCTAACAGGTATTCAGGTTTTGTAGGAGGAGTTTTGCCAGCAATGATAGGGTATTTCTTTGTTGTAAGGGGTATAAGAAAGTATATCCTTGCCTTTATCATCCCTTTGGTTTATACAGGAATGATGATGACCTTCACTCGAGGTGCTCTTTTAGGACTTTTTGTTTCCCTTCTTGTTATGCTCTTTATTTCTGTCCGCTTTTTTGGGCTTAATTTTTTTAAAAATTATCTTAAAAGCATTATTTATCTTCTCTGTGTTTTTGTGGTTATTACCGCCATTTTTTCCACCGAGAATCCTATAAATTATACCAGGATAACCCTTACAGAAAGAGCCGCTTCTGCCGCCAGAGGGCAGGAGACATCTGTCAGACAGAGGTTTATGATATGGCAGATATCCTTACTTATGGCAAAAGATCATCCCATTATAGGGCAGGGGATTGGAACCTATAAGTACCATTATCTGTGGTACCAGGGCAAATATTTTGAAAATCCAAAAAATAAGGACAAGGTTAATCTTGCTGTATGGGCAAGAGAAGCTCATAACGAGTATGTGCAGATACTTGCTGAAACAGGTATAGTGGGGCTTTTTTGCTGGCTCTGGTTACTTTTTACTTTTTTTAGAGGGAGGTACAGAACTTTTAAGGAGGAAAGAGGTAAAGATTCTTTATTTTTTCCTCGTCTTGGTTTAACAATGGGAGCCCTTGTTATTCTTGTGCATGCAACGGTGAGTTTTCCTCTGCATATTATTCCCAATGGTATTTTATTATTTTTATTAATGGGTCTTGCAGCCTTATCACCCAAACCTGGCTCTACGACCTTAGAGAAAAATTCAGGTAGGCAGAAAATCTTGGAGTCATGAGGTTAATCTATGCCAAAATACTATAAGGAAAGGATAAAAAGGGAAAAATCAACTTTTCTTACCAGAGTGCTTCAGGGTGTTGCTACTTCCTTTGTCGTGGGAGTTGTAATTATTCTTTTCAGATCGCTAATTACAAGTATACCCCTTGCCATGCTTTTTATAGGCGCAGGCTCTCTTGTTGTTTCTCTTTTTGTCCGCCCTTCCTATAAGGCTATCTGGCATTCCCTTATATGTGCAGGATGCTGTGGTATTTTTCTTCTTAATCTTACACCTTTTGTTGCCAATATTTACCTTTTTGAGGGCTATAAAGCTGCGGTTGGTAAAAAGTGGGATATTGCCATTAAAAATTACAAAAAGGCTTTAAGATATGACCCCCGGGATGGAGAGCTTAACTTTTATGCAGGTTATGCTTATATGAAAAAGAAAGACTACGATAAAGCTGCCTACCATTTTGAGAAATCACTTGAGACAAAGCTCGATCCAAGCGCTTTTAATAATCTTGGGAATGTTTATCTTGAGGAGGGAAAGTTTGGAGAAGCAGAAGAGGCTTACAAAAATGCTCTTTACACAAAAGTTTCCCGGATGTATTCGCTTAACAATCTTGGTGCTCTTTATCAGAAGACGGGAAGACTTGATGAGTCCCTTGTGATGTTTGAAAAGGCAGTTAAGGCATCTCCAAAGTATAAGATTGCCAGGAAAAATCTTGAGGTGGTTGAAAACTTAAAGAAAAGATATGGCTATGCAGAAAAACGCTACGGAAAGGAATTTTTGAGGTACTTTTTCACTGCCCAGAGTTATCTTCAATACAGGAGAAAGGATGAGGCCAAAAAATTTTTTCTAAAAGCTGCTGATATTCTCTTAGAAAAAGATAAGAGCATAAATCCTTCGCATCCTGAATGGAATGATATTCGTCGTAACTTGAGATCAATTTCTTTTGTTTATTCAATAGTTGGTAGTGAGCTTGTAAAACTTGGTGAGATAAGAAAGGCAATTTCCCTTTACGAGCTTACTCTTAAATTCAAACCTGCTAATATAAAGCAGCTTTACAGGTATATAGCTTCTCTTTACCTTAAGCTTGGGGATAGGAAGAAAGCAAGCGAAATACTTCGAAGAGCTGAATCTCTTCACTAAATTTTTGACAAAAAATTTTATCTATGATAAATTTTCTAAAAAGCTGCTTGACAAAAATAAAGAGGGTGATATTATATCTTGGTGTTTGACAAATTATTTTCACTGTGTTAATTTAAAAACAGCTGTGGACTTTATTCTCCGGGTGAGAGGCGGAGAAGTCCTTATTTGACAAATTAAAACGAAGTAGGTATAATATACACCAAGCTTGGTGCTGGAAAAATAAGTTGACAAAATTTTTAAAAGATGGTATTTTACCTTTAATTCATTTATAAAGCTCTTTGCTGTTTTGTTTCACACCAACGAAGAGATAACATTGATGTTTATATAAATCTTAGTTTGGGCCTTCCAAGAAGATTAAAGTTTGGGTTTTTAAATTCCGAAAATTTGGTTAAAGGGGAAAGGGTGAATTTAGTTCATTTTTGTTATATGGATGTAGTGGGTGTAAGGACAGAAAAGGAGGAGGATACATATGTCTTACCATAATAACACATCTTTTTTATCCAAGAATTATACCGTTAAAAATTCTCATTCCAGGCAATTATCCAAAGGTTTTCTTAATAAATTTAAAAAAGGAAAATTTTTGTCATTTTCCGAAACAAAAGGAGCTAATAAAATGATAGGCCAGACCCATTCTGTGGCGAAGGGGGGATTGGGAATGAGGTGGAAATCGTTAAAGATTTTAGGATTAGCGGGAATTACCGTAGCATTATTGGTAGGAGTGTCTTGTATTGCCTTTGCTACGCCTTCTATGTGGGCGGTGCCAGATGCACTGTTACAGGCTCCTTCTCCTACTACTGGTTCCACAGCTCGAATAAATGTTACCGGGATGGATCCTACTAAATGGTATAAAATTACGGCTACAATTCCTGATGGTTCAGGCGGGACTGATACAGGGGAAACTGGTGCTTTTCAGGTAGCCAGTACCACTACTGTGAAAACTGTTGTTTACGGTGCAGGTAATACAAATGACTTTGATACATCCAGAACTACAGCTCTTGGACGTTATGAGTTTAATTTATGGGTTTCAGATAGTCAGGGAGGACCATGGACTCAGGTTAGTGGCGAAACAGTATATTTATATGTTATCAAGGATTTGAAAGTTACCCCGAAGCCAGATGGGGTTATTGAGGGAGATACAAACCCTGTTAGAATAACAGTTGAAACTGCTGATGTGTTTCCCGATACTGGAGCTGGTGTTCCTCATACAGGGGAAACATTTACCGTGCAAATGGACCTGGTACATCCTACTTCTGGAGTTGTAGCTACTGGTGCTGCTACATTAGTATTTATTGATTCCGATACTGCTACTACCGCAGGATCAGGAGGTAGCCCAGCATCTATAAACACGGCTTCTCTTACTCCTGATAGATATGAGGTTGATTCTGAGGAAACAGATGGTTCTGGTGATTTCTTTACTACAGATGGGGTTGCGGGAACCCATGATTATATTTATGTTTTTAATAGTAGCGATGTTGCAAAAATTGAAGTGCAACATCCCAATGCATTATTTAATGATAGCCAACAGGAAAATACTGCTACTACTTTTAATATAGATATATCTTTCACTGGCACTCATGTTTCAGCTACAACTACAGAAACTGTGACTATCCAGGTTAGAGAGACAGCAGCAACAGCTTCTGCATACCTGTATGGTTGGAATAGCAGTACTGCTCCTTCAGGACCTCAAGATGCCACTGTAACACTCACTGCTAATAGTGGTAGTAATTTTAGTGCTACCAATGTAAAGCTGGGTCATCTATCAAGTCCTCCTGTAGGAACATATACCCTCCATGCTTATGAGAACACTGATCCTCCCCAGTTCCCCGATGATACTTCGGCAGTTCATCCTTATTTATTTATAATTCACCAACTTAATATTAATGTAGATGCTCCAGACGCTTTCTTTAGTGGAGCATCAGATCAGACTACTTTTGATGTAGAATCTACTACTGGATTTACAGATCCTACCAATGGACAGACTCCTTATACCGCTACAGTGGCTATTAGCTTTGATAGCTCCAGTGTATATATCTCACCAGCTACTACTACCCTTACGTTGGTCCTTAGTTCTACCACCACCAAATTAGTTTCTTATGATACAACATTGGTTTATAATAAAGATTTAGGCGTTCCTGCTACTCCCAGAGTTAGTTTTGTCATATGGGAGAACTGGAGTAGTTCTGATGAGAATCCCAATACGACAGATCCCTGGTATCATCCATCCTTCCCGGGAGATCAGTTCGATTTAAGAGCAGGGCATCCTTATATTTATGTCTTAAGCGGAAATTTTGACTTCTATGTTTATGCTCCGGATGCTTTTGCAGAAGGGGCATCGGATGATACAACTTTTGATGCATGGTATAGTGGACCAATTCTGGGAGCATCAGGTGGTGATACAATAACTATAAGAGTAAATGATCAGAAGGCACCGGCAACTCCAGCAAGTTGCCTTGTAGCAGCGGCCAATTCTAACGGAAGCAATTTTAATAAACCTGTTACCTTAACCTATGACACTACAGATCAACGGTTTGAACTTTCAGGTGAGACTGTGTTTGTCAAGTCCTCTGCCTTAGCAGGAAGATATCTCCTGTATGCCCAGGAGTATAAGCCTGCAGGTGTAGGAGATTACTGGGAAACTAACGATACAGGAGCCTCAGGGACGCACCCGTATCTATATGTGTTGGATGCTACTCCTTCTTCTACCAATGGATCCGGTGGTATTTATAT
>JAGGZA010000141.1 GCA_021162265.1 Candidatus Aerophobota bacterium
ATACTGGCAGCAAAAACAATAACATTTTCCGGAGCAAAGGGATCAATTCCCGGGCTCATTTCTTTTAAAAGGTAATAAGCCCCCACTGCTGCTCCTCCCATATAGGTCCGGTAAAAGTACTCATCATGTTCTTCTATTCCAACCTGTCCCGCAGTGAGGTCAACCCGCAAAATTTTTCCATTATATCCATAAGCCATCTCCTTACCCCCTTTTGATTGTTCTCTTAAACCTCAAGTAAAGTAAAAATAACATAATTTTACCTTTACTTTCATGGATTTCTTTTTTCGGAAATGGTACGATGGAACTTATTTTGTAAAAAGGAAAAGTAAAAAAAGACATAACTTCTCCATCCCCTCACCTGGTCGGGGCGACCGGATTCGAACCGGTGACCTCTTGCGCCCCATGCAAGTGCGCTAAACCAAGCTGCGCCACGCCCCGACCTCATCTTCTAACCAAGTAACTTAATAATCTCCTCTATTTCTCCCTTTAACCAGCTCAAATTAAGGTCAGCTTTGCCCTCAGAAATTTTTTCTTCCTTAAGTTCCCTTTTCGCTCCTTCTATAGTAAACCCCTTGTTATAAAGAAGGTCTTTAATCTTCAGCACCAGCTCCACATCTTTTTTTCTATATCTTCTGTGTCCTCCCCTACTCTTCGAAGGAGAAAGAGAGGGAAATTTTCTCTCCCAAAATCTCAAAACATAAGCAGGAACATCTGCTATTTCACTTACTTCTTTAATTGAAAAATATAACTTTCCTTCCTTTTCCCCTTTTGACCAATCAACTCTCTTATTTTTCTCTAAACTCAACATTCAAGATGGTCTCAGGGAATAAGCAGATAACTTACTATCTATCTGCTTATTCCCCTGCCATTTCCTATGAAATTGCTTCTCTTAAACCCTTTCCTGCATCAAACTTGGGCACTTCCTTAGCAGGTATCTGGATTTCCTCGCCAGTTTGAGGATTTCTTCCTCTTCTTGACTTGCGTGTCATAACCTTAAAACTTCCAAATCCCACCAGAGTTATCTTCTCTCGTTTAGCTAAAGAATCCTTAATCGTGGAAATTACTGCATCTACTGTCTTCTTACACACTTTCTTTGTCAAACCGGTTTGCCTTGCCACCTCATCAATTAACTCGGCCTTATTCATTATGCCCCTCCTTTATGGGTTTATAGTTCTTACTTTACTATACTTAATAGGAAAATTTTGACAAGACCAAACACCTAATAGAAAACAAACTTAAAGATTTTAACTGTAAGATCAATCATTCTTAGTTATCTTTACCCTTTCGCCCAATTTATTCTCTCTGCCAGCAAATAGCCTTTTTAAATTAGAATGATGACGCAAAATTATCAACCCTGCAGTGGCTATCCCCAGGTAAATATATGAGGGATTTCTGCTTCCCATTAAAATCCAGATATAAAAAGGTAAAAGAGCAGCTGAAATCATTGAACCAAGGGAAACATATCTTGTAACTGCCACAACTGCTATCATGGTTACAAGAGAAAATAAAAAAGGTAAAGGAGTTAAACTTGCAAAAACTCCTGCTGACGTTGCAACTCCTTTGCCACCTCTAAACTTTAAAAAAAGAGGCCAGCTGTGACCGGCAATACAAGCTATACCTGCTAAAGCTCTTGCTACAGAAGAATCAATTCCAATAGAAAAAAAATATGCAAGGGAAACAGAAGCTACTCCCTTACCAAAGTCTATTAAAAAAACATAAAGAGCAAACCGTTTACCCAGCACTCTAAGAACATTGGTAGTGCCAATATTTCTACTGCCATACTTTCTAACATCTACACCTCTTGCCAGCCTGCCAACAATGTACCCTCCGGGAATAGAGCCAATCAAATATCCTGAAATTAGAATAATGACTAACCAGAGTAACATTAACCGGAAAATTCCTGTTTTAGTTTTTTCCTTATATCTTCCCTGATGAAATCACCTATCACAACTTCTTCATTTTCTTCAGGAAGAGATGGTCCCTCTTTCTCCTGCTTTTTCTTATCTTTTTCCTCTTTTTCTCTCAATCTTTTTATACTTAATCTCACTCTTCTTTTTTCTGGATCGATTTCAACAATCTCAGCCCTTATTTCTTCCCCCACTGAAGTTACCTTCTGGGGATGATGAACATATTCACTATCTAATTCAGATACATGAATAAGTCCGTCAATTCCTGGTAATAAATTGACAAAAACTCCAAAATTGGTTATTTCCTGGACCTTACCAGAAATGACATCCCCCACCTTGTAACTTTCCATAAGTTTTTGCCAGGGATCAGGTTGAGTTTGCTTTAAACCAAGAGCCATTCTTTTTTCCTTTGGATTAATACCCAGAATCTTCACATTAACTTCCTGTCCAACATAAACCACTTCCTTTGGGTGTGAGATACGCTTATCCCAGGAAAGATCTGAAATATGAATTAACCCTTCCAGACCTTCTTCAATCTCCACAAAAGCTCCAAAATTTGTTAGATGGGTAACTTTTCCACTAACCTGAGAACCTACCCTATACTTCTCCTCCACTATACTCCAGGGATCAGGACGAGTTTGCTTTAAACCAAGAGATATCTTTCCTCTATCTCTGTCAAGTTTTAAAACCTTCACATTAACCTCTTCTCCTATGTTTACCACCTCTCTTGGGTCTTTTACCCACCCCCAGGAAAGATTCTCTGGATGAATAAGCCCATCAATACCACCAAGATCAACAAACACTCCAAACTTGGTTATAGAACTAACCTTACCTTTAACTATTTTTCCTTCTTCAAGACTCAATAAAACTTTTTCTTTTCGCTTTTCCTTCTCTTCAAGTTCAAGAAATTTACGAGAAGCTACCACATTTTTAGATTTTTTATCAAGCTCAATTATTCTTACTTCCAGAGTTTTACCAACATATTTTTTCAAGTCCACATTCCTTCTTAAACTAACATGGGAGGCGGGAATAAAGCAGCTCAAACATCCCATAGTAGCAAGCAGTCCTCCTTTCACAATCTTTACCACCTTTACTTTAATAGGTTTACCTTCCTCAAAAGCCTCGGTAAATTTTGCCCAGTCCAACCTGAGATCAGCTTCTTTCTTAGATAAGAGAAGGTGACCAACTTCACTTTTGTGCATTACATAAACATTCATCTTTTCCCCTATCTGAGGGATCTTATCCGAGGAAGACCTGTACTCTTCCCAGGGCATAAATCCCTCAGATTTCATTCCCACATCAAGAAGCACTCCTTCCTTGTTTGTTTGAACTACCTTGGCAGTTATTATATCTCCCTCTCTTATAGGTGCCGGGCTTTCATATTCTTTAACAAGGTGAGCAAATATCTCCTCGTCTTTTTTCAAAGGAACTCTTCCTTCTTTATTAACTTCAACTATTTTTTCCTCTTTTTTCTCTTCTTTTTGTCTCTCAGTACCCTCCTTTTTTATTTTTTCCTCTTCAATAGATGCTTTTATTAAGTTATTAGCAGCTCGATCAAGTATGTTCTCCTCCCTGGACTTAGCCACTTTATCCCCCCTTTTTATTAAAAATTAAAGATTTAATAGCCTTTTTTCCAAATCTCTTATCATTTCTTCAGGAGTAGATGTGCCTCCGGTTATACCAACAGTATTTAAATTTTTAATTTCTTTAAGATTTAACTCTTCTCCTTTCTCTACAAGATAAGTTTTCTTTCCCTGAGACCTGCAAATCTCGGCTAATTTTTTAGTGTTAGAACTTTTATGTCCACCAACTACTATCATAGCTTCTACTTTACTCGCTAACTTTTTTGCCTCTTCCTGTCTTTCTCTTACCACACTACAAATAGTATTAAAAATTCTTATTTCCAACCGGCTTTTCAATCGCTCTTCTATTAGATTTTTCACGATATTTTTAAAATTGTCAAGAGATTCGGTGGTTTGAGCTACAACTCCGATTTTTTCCCCCCGGGGTAGCTTCCTTATCTCCTCTTTAAACTTAATTACACTTAACTTTTTTGTAGGAGTATTAGATACAACTGCCATTACTTCTGGGTGTTCAGCCGAACCTACTATAACAATATGATAAGAATCGGCAGCCAGGTCACGGGCAATCTTTTGCACTCTTAATACATAAGGACAGGTCGTCTCAATCATCTTTAATCCCCTTTTAACCCCTTCCTCTAAAATTCTATGGTCCACTCCATGAGCCCTTGTAAATACTGTGCCTTTTTTTATCTGAGAAAGATCAAAGATAACTTTAAGCCCCTTCCTGCCAAGTTCATCCATGACCACAGGATTATGGATTAAATCGCCAAGACAGTAAACATTATCTCCTTTTTTCAATTCTTCTTCAACCATCCTTATAGCCTCTCTTACGCCAAAGCAAAAACCAATTTCTGCAGGAAGATATACCTTCATTTATTAACACCCATGGCTATCATTTCCTCTCTTATTCTCTGGAGGACATCATCAACTGTCTTTTTTTCTCTTTTTCTCTGTTCTAAAGCAAAAATTGGATGTCCCACTCTTACCTCTATTTTACCGGGCTTTATCATTTTAGCCCCGGGAGGAAGAGCCTTTCCGGTACCCTTTATAACTACAGGGACAATAGGAACTTTACAATGCAGAGCAATCCTGACTGAACCTTCCCTTAAATCACCCAGTTTTCCCGAAGTGCTACGTCTCCCTTCAGGGAAGAGAGTGAGAACTTTCCCTTCCTTTAAAACACTCAAGGCTTTCTGATAGGCTCTTCTATCTACCTTATCCCTTTTCAAAGGGAAAGCACCAAGTTTTTTTATAAAATATCCAAAAAGAGGATTATTGAAAAGCTCCTCTTTAGCCATAAAATTCATCTTACGAGGAGTGAGAAGCGCCACAACAATTGGGTCAAGGTAGCTTCTATGGTTGGCAACAATGACTACTCCCCCTTTTAAGGGTATGTTCTCCTTTCCCTTCATCTCAAGACCAAATATAAGTCTAAAAATAACTATTCCTGTCACCCAGAGGACCCTGTACCACCAGGGTACTTTTTCCATCGTTCTCTCTTCTTGCTTAAATCATAATTCTTGACTTTACTATGCCTAAAAGTTTTTCCAGGGTCTGGGTAATATCAAG
>JAGGZA010000010.1 GCA_021162265.1 Candidatus Aerophobota bacterium
AAAGGAAAAAGTAGAAGAAGTTTATATATATCCTGCAACTCATTATCTTGCCCCTCCCGATAGAATAGCCTATGCCCTTGATGCTATTGAGAAAGAATTAAAGCAAAGGTTAAAAGAGTTAAAGGATGAGAAGAAGTTTCTGGAAGCAGAAAGGTTAGAGATGAGAACAAAATATGACCTTGAGATGATAAGAGAGGTGGGTTATTGCACCGGTATTGAAAATTATTCTCGTTATTTTGATGGAAGGGCACCTGGTGAGCGTCCTGCCTGCCTTCTGGATTATTTCCCCAGGGATTATCTTATGTTTATCGATGAGTCTCACCAGACCATTCCGCAGATAAGAGCAATGTATGGAGGAGATAAATCAAGGAAGGATAACCTGGTAAAATACGGATTTCGTCTTCCTTCAGCTTACGATAATCGTCCTTTGAGATTTCCCGAATTTGAGAGTCTTATTAATCAGGTCATCTATGTTTCAGCAACCCCTTCCCAGTTTGAGCTAAGAAGAAGCCACCAGGTGGTAGAACAGCTTATAAGACCAACAGGTCTTGTTGACCCTGAAATTAAAGTAAAATCTGTTACAAATCCTGTAGATGATTTACTTGAGGAAATTAAGAAGAGAGTTGAAAAAGGGCAAAGAGTCCTTGTTACAACACTGACCAAAAGAATGGCAGAGGACCTTACGGCTTATCTTGATGACCTGGGAATAAGGGTAAGATATCTTCACTCTGAAGTAGAGACCATTCAGCGAGCCAAGATTTTGAGAGAGCTGCGTGAAGGAGAGTTTGATGTTCTGGTAGGGATTAACCTTTTAAGGGAAGGACTGGATTTACCCGAGGTATCTCTTGTTGCTATCCTTGATGCGGATAAAGAGGGGTTCCTCAGATCTGAAACCTCCATTATTCAAACTGCAGGGAGAGCTGCCCGAAATGTTGATGGAGAGGTTATACTTTATGCAAATCAAATAACTTCTTCTATGAAAAGAGCGATAGAAGAAACAGAGAGAAGAAGGAAAATTCAATTAGAATACAATAAAAAGCACAACATTACTCCAAAAAGTATACAGAAATCAATCCTGGCTGATATTGAAACCTATACAGCTGAAAAGTATGAGAAACTGCAGCAGGTTGCAGAAAAGGAAGGTGAATATATTCCATCAATGGAGGAAATACCCGGATTAATAAAGGTTCTCGAGGGGAAAATGAGAAAAGCGGCTGAAAACCTTGAGTTTGAGCTGGCAGCTAAGTATAGAGACAGGATAAAGAAGTTAAAAAATGTGTTTTCTGAAAAGATAGAAAAACCTCTTTCATATCAAGAAAAGGCAAAACTAAAACTATAAGTCACAGGATAAAGGGGGTAAAAAGTAAAGTAAAAAGGAGGAGCAGATGACATTTGGTCTTGCTTTAGCCTTGTTGGGAGCAGGGTTAGCGGTAGGGCTTGCTGGTGTGGGTTCCAGCATAGGTATTGGTTATGCCGGACAGGCTGCAACCGGGGCTATGACTGAGGATCCGGAAAACTTCGGAAGATATCTCATTCTTACTGCCTTACCGGGAACACAGGGTATCTACGGATTTATTGCCGCCTTTCTCTTAATAATGAAGGTAAACCTTCTTACAGGTTCTCCCCCGGCTTTGACTTTTTCTGAGGGGTTGAATTTGTTCTTTGCTGCTTTACCTATTGCCATGCTGGGTTTCATCTCGGCTATTCACCAGGGTAAGGTTTGTGCTTCAGGCGTAGGACTTACCGTCAAAAGACCGGCGGATTCCATGAAGGCTATGGTTCTTGCGGTATTTGTTGAATTTTATGCTGTTCTGGGTCTTCTTATAACCATATTTCTGATAAACGGTATAAAAATTTGAAAGAGGTAAATTATGGGCCTGGAGGAAATATTTGAGGGCATTGATAACAAGGTAAATCAGCAGGTAAAAGAGATTGAGAAAGAAGCTCAACAGAAAAGAGAAGAAATTTTAAAACAGGCAAGGGAAAAGGCAAGTGAACACAAAGAGAGGATAATTAAAGAAGCTAAAAGGCAGATTGAAGATGAGATGAGAAGGGAGTTGATTAAAGTTCGTCGAGAGGAGAAGAAAAAGACACTTGCTTTAAAAAGTGAACTGATGGATGAAGTTTTCAAAGAGGCAATGAACAGATTTTTAAATTTAAAAAAAGAGGAATACCTTTCCTTGATGAAGGAAGCTATTGTTGCGGGTGTTAAAGGAGGAAAGAAAGAAATTTTGCTTTCTCCCGGAGATAGGGAGATTTTTAATAAAGATTTTTTTAAGGAGGTGGAGAAATCTTTAAAGGCTAAGGGCAAAAAACCTGAGGTAAAGTTCACCTTTGAACTGGATAAGAAAGAGAAGGGCTTTATAATTAAGGGTGAAGATATGTTTATAAATGCTACAGTATCCACTCTCTTTTCTGTGCTTAAGGATGAGGAAGAAATTGAAGTTGCCCGACTCCTTTTTGGATAACTGCAGAGCCCTTAAATCATTTAATTCATAGCTTTATTTTATAAATTATAATTGTCCTGGAGATAAGGACTCATAACTTTTCCTGTTATTCTTATCATGAGGGATTCCAGGGTATTGATATCATTTACCCTGTAAATTTCTGCTCCCCATTGAGCAAGGTCCCGGCAGGTAAGCAGGGAAATTCTTGGTTTGAAGTCTCCTTCGCTTATCTGGATATGCGAGACCATATTATTTTCCACTATTTTTTTAAAGAGAGGTTTAACAGGTTTTACTCCTCTTATAAAGTCTCTAAGCCTGCGGGGAGAATAAGCTTTGGTTGACTCATCCCAGTTAAATATCTCACCATCAGAAAGTATTATTAGTACAAAAGGTTCCCTTCCAAGGAGCTGTTCTTTGATGATCCTGTGATTAATGATAGTTGTATCAAATTGAGGAAGGTAGGCTATCTTTTTACATTCATCAAGCTCAGAATAATCTCTCCATCCACTTGTTAAAGTGTCCCGGGAAAAAGTTATCACATTATAACGAATATAGGGAGCTATTCCCTGAGACATCAGCCATTTAATAGCTCCATTAAATCCTAAAAGAACATGATGATACTTGCTCTTGTCACTCCAGGAAGCCTTTCCTTCCCCAAAATAAAATCTTGACCTTATCATCTGTCTTATCATGCTAACAGTTGGAATTGATATCTTATTCTCCACATCATCAGCCATAGAAGCTGATGTGTCAAGGATAAAACATATATCGGGAAAAGCTCCCCTTCTCTGAGAATGATAAGGAATGGAGATATCATAATAATACCGGGGTACACGAAAATTTATAAGGTGAAAGAAAGGGCTTTCTCCGTCAACTACAACTCCTCCAAGGTCAATATCTTCTTTTGAATGAATCTCAGGATCAAAAGGATCATAATTAAAGGGAACAACAGGAAAAGCTCTCCCCCTTTTTTTGGTGGTTACCTGGATAGGAATTTCTGGAGCAAGCATCTCATAGAGGGTTTTTGTTACTTCAACACTTTCCACATAATCGGGTTTTTCTCTTGATTTCTCGTACATCCTTTTTATAAATTTTTTCCTGGTATCCTTGTTGTCCATAATTTCTTTTTCAAACTGGTTTTCACAGCTTAACTTTTCTTTCCTCTTGTTATCTTCAAGAAGGTCTACTATCACAAGAGAAAACTCGCGGGCAAATATTTCCCATCTTGAACTATCACATAAAACCTCTACAGTATCATAAAGCTCAACGCTATCCTTTAAATCAAAAACATCAATTATTTTATTCTGAATTTCTTTCATTTCCTTTTTTCGGGTAAAGAATCTCTCCAGAAGATAAAAATCATCCCTTTCTCCCCAGAGCAAAAGATTTATTCGAACGAAAAGTTCATAAAAATCACTAAATACAAAATTAAAGGCAGGCAAAAGTTTTGTTAAAAATTTGCTTTTGTAAACCCTGCCCGAGGTAAAAAAAGGATAAAGCTGGTCATAAAAGAAAATAACCATTCCTTTAAAATTCCCAAAATTTAGTTTACACCAGCAATTGGCAATTATATCTTCAAAGGCATGGCAAACATATCTGCAGTGAGACTCTTTCCCCCTTTCCTTTAGTGTTTTTGCAACGATATTCATAAGTCTGTGGTGAACTTCAAGCGAAGCAGGACATATCTGGTTATGAGCTAAGTTATTACAGAGAAGGTCTCTTCCCATTTCCAGAAGAGGATGCTCATGGTAACTTTTGTTAAGGTAGGAGCTGAGTAAGGGGTCCTTGTTTATCTGCCAGTTTTCATCAATGTTAATATTTATTGTGTGGGATAGAGGAGAGATTTTTATCTCAATATGTCCTTCAGAAGGCTTTACTGGAAAAACTCTAATTGAATCCTGGGTAAGGTTTAAAAGGGTGTTTAATCCTCTTATTTCATATTGAAAATCTTTATAATCCATCTTAATTAAAATCTTTTCAATTTATAAACAGGAGCAGAGAGAACAGCACTTATCTTTTTTCGCCAGGGAATCATAACTTCTCTATCCTTCCCCTCCCTTGATATCCATATTTTTTCCTCCTCTGTTCCCAGAAGTGACTCTCCAATTTGCGTCAGATCCTCAATGGGACTGTAGGTTGTGAGAACGGGTTTTTCTGGATTATCCACATCATAAATTTCATTACCTATGGCAAAAAGTAGTTTCCCCCTGACAAAGGCAAGTCCCTTTATCTGCCTTTTTTTAAATTTTCCCTGGGGAAGCTTAAATATCTGTTTTGGTTTTGCTATTCCCTCATACCATATATAAATGCCATCTTCGCTGGCAAAAGCAATCCCATACATACTTCCTATTCTTTTTCTCATCTTCCTTGTCGTATCTTCCCCGGGAGTTAAGGTGGTTATTTTTTCTCCAAAAAGGGTCTGGTCAGGATGAAGTATACCTGCAATCCAGAAATCCTTCGTGTAGAGAGTTTTCCCTTCCTTTATTTCTTCCACAAGGTTAGGAGAGGAACCTCTTGCTATGAGGTTTATCTCATTTAATATTTCTTCAAGCCAGGACCATTCCTCCCCCAGAACTTCAACGTTCTCCCGGGTTAGTTTACCCCAGATAGAATCGTAAAAAGCCTTTTTAATGTAAGGAGCTTTCTTTTCGAGATTAGTTTTTATTTTGTGGTAAATGTGATTGATAGCAAGATAAGGATTGCCATGATGCTCTCTTCTTACCCAGGCAAAATCAACAATTCCTGAGTAAGGAGAAGTTATACGAAAAGCCTCAAGAAGCTCAGCGTAGCCTGGAAGGGTAGGGGAGGGAGTTTGAGACCTGGCATCAGCTACAGCACAAAGAGAAATAGCTAAGGTTTTGTAAGCTTTAAATGACCGGGTGCTTGTGGGAATAATGTATCCACAGACATCTCCAAGCTCGCTTTTTTCCTGAGAGGAACACCCCTGACACATATTAGGTATATCATCCCTCACTGTACTTTTTCTCCTGGTAGGAGACCTTACACAATAGTCAAGACCTTTTTTCAGGTAAAGGTCTGTTATTAATCCATCTAAGGACAGGTTTATATTACGCATCTTTTTCCATATCTCAATTATAATGGCTGTATAATCTTCTTTATCCGGGATTTCCAATCCTGGATTGATATTTTGCTGCTGGATTTTAATTAAATCAGTGGTAGTGGGAGGAAAATTATCTATGTTTATAATAAGATGTGAGCGGTCAAGATAAGCAGGGTCAAAGGGGAAAGTTCCAGAGTAACTTCTTCCTATATTGGCAGTAGCTATACTTATGTGGAAACCATCCATTCCAAAGAAAATCTGTTCATTTTTCTCCGGCAGATTTATATAACCGTCAAGTATGGAAAGAGCCTGATTTTGAGTAATCTGGGGGACTCTGTTAATCTCGTCAAGAATGGTTAAGGGATTTCTTGCTGCCTCCACAACCTCCAGGGCATCATGGGTATCTCCTTTGCCTGACGAGAGTTTTCCCAGGTTTAAAGCAGTATAGATATCCTTTGTTTTAAGGTCAGGATGTGCTCTTATAAAGGTTCCCTTTCCTCCAAAGTAGGTATCATTTACCTCTGTAGCAAGCTGAGTCTTACCTTCTCCCTTTTCTCCTATAAGAAGGATATTCAGCCTTGATATAACTGCAGCCGTTATAACATCCCATAAATTAAGAGGAATGCCCTTTATCCTGCAAACCTCAGTTGAATTTTTATAGACCTTTGGCTGAGGTAATTTTCTTATTTTTTCTATCAACTCAAGATAGGTCATTATTTTTCGCTCTGGTATATATACTTTACTCTATAATCTGGCAAATATAGTTTAGCAGAAAGATGGAGCAAGACAAGTTTAAAAAAAATGCGCTATTCGGGAAAGTTTATTAGCATCTTTAGCAGGGACTGAGAGGTCTATTTCAAGGTAAGAGGCTTTGTTATTGTAATAGGGACTGCCCTTGCGAGAAAAAATGGTTAAAACTCTTCCCCTGTGTGCTGGCAATACTCCTTCACAGGGTTCATGGCTTCTGATGAGAGTTTTTACATTTAGCAAATCCAGCACTTTATTTGATATATCTTCCCCGAAAATTCTACCTGCTCCTCTGGGAGAAGGATAACTTCCTCTTATATCTCCCGGGTCACTCCACAGGATTTCTTCCAGGAAGGAGGTAGCAGGATGGGTTTCGTGAGCTGTTGCTATATCTTCAATTGAAGCTGCTTTCTCCGGTAAACCTCCATGAAGCATAAGATATTTTCCCTTCACCCGGAGGGCATGAGGAAGGAGATTAAAGAGAGCGGGGAAAAACTCATAAAGTCTTTTTCCCTTATCTGCATACCTTGCCATTAAAAAGTAAGGAAGGTCAAATGGGTGAACTCCAAGCCCGGGTGGAGGTTCATGATTACCTCTAAGTAAAATGACATTATGCGGGAGCGCTGTCTTTAACCTTAAAATAACCCAGTATACCTCAGGAGTTTTCTGGCCTCTGTCTCCATAGTCTCCAAGAAATACAAGATATATTTTTTCCTCGCCAACCCTTTTCAAAAACCCGCTCTGCTTGAGGATAGTGGTGAGGCTATCCAGATCACCATGAAGGTCTCCTACAACAATAACTTTTCCTTCAGGTGAAAGCTCAACAAGACCTCCTTTTATCTTTTCTCCAGGATATCCTCCTCCATCTCTTTCCCGTTTGAGCACTTTAATTGCTTCCTGCAAAAGATTCTGTGCTTCTTCTGCAGTCAGCACCTCTGCCTCGCTTTTAAGCTGCCTTACATCCATAAGACCTATCCTTTTAGAGAAAAATATCAGATATGAAGGACAATGTCAATATGCAAAGCTCTTCTTTGCTTTTTGACAGTTTTATTAGATATTTTATAATGTTCACAACTTGAACATAAGAGAATTAAAGATGGACAATGAAAAGGAAATATCGGACAAGGATTTAAAAATAATGGAGGAGATTGCAAAAGATAAGGGAATAACTCAGAGAGAGCTTTCAAAAAGGGCCGGAATTTCTCTTGGAATGGTAAATATAAGCTTGAAGAAACTTGCAAGAAAGGGCTATGTTAAGGTAAAAGGTATGAACAAGAGAAGTCTTGAATATGTGCTTACACCAAAGGGATTTTCTGAAAAAGCAAAAAAGTCCTACAGGTATTTTCTTAATACTCTTTCTTCTTTAAAAAAAATGAAGAGAAAGATACAATCTCTAATTTTGGCAGAATATGCAAAAGGTGCAAGAAATTTTATCATCTTAGGAAACGGGGAACTGGCAGATATTGTTGAGATAAGTTTAAAAAGCCTGTCCTTTAAGGATATAAAGTACAAAAGGACAAATAATAAAGAAAGGATACCAGTAAAGAAGTGTGTTGTGCTCTTAACAGAGGAAAAATATCAAAAACTTCCAGAAGCAAAAAACTGGATTGACATTATAGAAAAAATTTCCAGATAGGATAAAATATAAAATAAGAGTAAGAGGCAAGATACAATTTAAAAAGAAAAACAGGAAAAAAGGGATGATAAATATAGCTGTTGCTGGAGTAGGAGCCTGGGGAAAAAATGTGGTGAGAAACTTTTACGAAATTAAAGAGGTCAATCTTACCTTTTGCTACGACTTTAACCCTGCCTCTCTCAAATGGGTAAAGGAAAATTTTCCTGATGTAAATACAACAGATGATTTTAACCAGGTTTTAACCAACAAAAAGATTGATGCTGTTATCATTGCAACTCCAGCTCCCACGCACTTTGAGTTTGCAAAACAGGCTCTTTGTGCCGGGAAACATGTTCTGGTAGAGAAACCTTTAACCTTGAGTAGCAGCGATGCTGCAAGGCTGGTTGACCTCTCTAAGGAAAATAACAGGAAACTAATGGTAGGACATCTTTTAAAGTATCATCCAGCAGTTTTAGAGATGAGAAGAATAGTTAAAGCGGGTGAGCTTGGTAAAATCTGGTATATTCATTCTCAAAGACTGGGTCTTGGTAGAGTAAGGGAGGTTGAAAATGCAATGTGGTGCCTTGCAACACATGATATATACACTGCTATTTATCTTATGGGGAAATACCCTTATAAGGTAAGTGCAACCGGGGAAAGTTTTCTCCAGAAAGAAAAAGGTATAGAAGATGTTGTTTTTTTAAATTTATTCTTTGGTGAAGAAACTTTTGCTCATATTCATGTGAGCTGGATTGATCCAGAAAAGATAAGGAAAACAACAGTAGTTGGAGATAATAAAATGATGGTTTTTGATGAGATTAAACCACCCCCAAAGCTAAAAATTTATGACAGCGGTATTACCGTAGAACAGAGTGGTGATAAAATTAACTTTAAAATAAGAAAGAAAAATGAACTTGCACTTCCTATTGCGAATAAACAACCTTTAAAAGAAGAATGCTTGCACTTTATAAAGTGCATCAGAGAAGATAAAACCCCTTTTACTGATGGCGAGGAGGGTCTCAGGATAGTTAAAGTTCTTGAGGCAGCTCAAAGATCTTTAAAGCAGAATTGCTCAATAGAGGTAAGAGTATAAAAAAACAATACCTTGAGAGAGTGTTAATGAGGATAAGAGAAAAAAGAAAAAGAGATGGAAGCAAAAGTTTTTTAGTTTCCTTGCAAGGTATATCTGATTCAGGAGGAAAAAATGTCCTTAAAAAAAGAACTTCTCGATATCCTTGTCTGTCCAAAGTGCAAAGGTGAGCTTGAATATAAAGTAGAAGAGGGAAGGGAAAGTCTTATCTGTCACAGGTGCAAGCTCCTTTATCCTGTAAGAGATGGCATTCCCATAATGCTCATAGAGGAGGCAGAAAAAATAAAGGAAAGCTAATTTAATGTTAATTAACGAAAGAATGGGAAAATAAAAGATGAAAAAAGCACTTGTTACAGGAGTTGCAGGTTTTATAGGTTCTCACCTTGCAGAAAGGCTTTTAAGGGAGGGATTTGAGGTTGTTGGAATAGACTCGTTTGAAGATTATTATGCAAGGTGGATTAAGGAAAAAAATATTGAAAGTCTTTTAAAAAATAAGAGTTTTATATTTCTTAAAAAAAACATTTCAAGCGATGACTTCTTTAATCTGCCTCAATTAAAAAGTTTTGACTGTATATTTCATCAGGCAGCACAGGCAGGGGTTAGAAAAAGCTGGGGAAAAGATTTTGAAATTTACACAAAAAACAATATCCTGGCAACTCAAAAATTACTTGAATACGCAAAAGAAAAAGATGTGAAAAAATTTATCTACGCCTCAAGCTCCTCTGTATACGGAGACGCAAAATCTTTACCCTTTAAAGAAAGCTCACCAGCAAAGCCTTTCTCGCCCTACGGTGTTTCAAAACTTGCAGGAGAGAACCTGTGTTATCTTTACTTTAGAAATTTTGGTGTTCCGGTGGTTTCTTTAAGGTATTTTACCGTCTATGGTCCCCGTCAGAGACCGGACATGGCTTTTCACAAATTTATAAGAGGAATAATCCTTGATGAGGAGATTGAAATTTACGGAGATGGAACTCAGACAAGAGACTTTACCTATGTGGATGATGTGGTTGAGGCAAATATTCTCTCTCTAAACTCTCCTCCGGGGGAGGTTTTTAACATAGGGGGAGGAGAAAGTATAAGTCTTATTGACGCTTTGAGGTTAATTGAAAAGCTACTTGGCAAAAAGGCAAAAGTTAAAAAGAGAGAGCCTCAAAAAGGGGACCTGCAGGATACATTAGCAGATATTAAAAAGGCAAAAAGAATCATAAATTACAAACCTAAGGTTAAAATTGAGGAAGGTCTTGAAAAAGAGATTTTATGGATAAAGGGGATTTATTAATGAAAATATATGTGAGAGGTAGCAGGATAAGTGTAAATATAATATATATTGACAGCTGGCAAATAAAATGTATAGTATATAGGGAAATTTATTTAATTTATTTCCCTTTATATAATACCATATAACACCCTTATGATAAAAAAAGAAATTTTAGCGCGGATAGTTCTGGATTTTCAAAATCAAAAACTTCCTGAACTTATTGAAAGAGAACTTGAGGTTGATTTAGAAATTCCTCTGAAAAGGGCAAGCGTTATTCTTGGACCAAGGAGAAGTGGTAAAACTTACTATTTGTATTTCCTGATTAAAAAACTTATAAAAAATGGTATCGAGAAGAAGAGAATTTTATACGTTGATTTTGAAGACCCCAGATTGTTTGGTGCCACGTTAGATGATCTTCTAAACCTTGTTGAAGTTTTCTATCAAATTTATCCCGGAAACAAAAATCAAAAAGTCTGGTTCTTTTTTGACGAAATACAAAATATAAAAAATTGGGAAAGATTTATAAGAGGTGCTCTTGATAGAGAAAATGCCCGGGTTTTCATTTCTGGCTCTTCTTCTAAACTCCTCTCCAGGGAAATTGCCACTTCATTAAGAGGCAGGACTTTAAGTTATCTACTTTTGCCTTTTTCTTTCTCCGAATTTTTAAAGGCAAAAAGTATTGCCTGTAAAGAGCATCTTTCCTCTGAAGAAAAAGCAAGGTTTATTAATGCTTTCTGGGAGTATTTTTCTTCTGGAGGTTATCCTGAGGTGGTAATTTATCCTGAAAAAAGGAAAAAGATCATTCAGGAAATTATTGAAGTCACAATTTACCGGGATATTGTTGAAAGGTATAGTATAAGAAATTTGAAGGTAATAAAACTTATGTTTAATTACTTAGTAGAAGCAGGGGAATTCTCTATTCATAGATTTTATAATTTCTTAAAATCGTTAAACATTAAGGTAAGCAAAAACAGTCTGTATAACTATCTTGAATATTTCAATGACGCTTTTATTTTTTTCCCTCTGAGGAAATTCTCCTGGTCTCTTAAAAATACTGAGCAAAGCTTGCCTAAAATCTATACGGTAGATAATGCTCTAATAGAAGCTGTGGCAGCTAATAATAAAGGGAAGAAACTGGAGAACCTTATTTTTCTTTCTCTTTTAAGGAAAGGACTTGAATTAAATAAAAATATTTTCTACTTTCACTTAAATGGTGGCGAGGTGGATTTTGTAATAAAAGAAGGACGAAAAACTTCAACTCTTCTGCAAAGTTGCTTTGATATCAGCAATTTTAAAACCAGAGAAAGAGAAATAAAATCCTTAATTAAAGCAAGTGAAAAGTTAAACTGTGATAACTTACTTATTATCACCTCTGATTTTAAAGGTGAGGAGAAAATAAAAGGAAAAGGGATAAAATTTGTTCCTCTGTGGGAATGGCTTCTGTTTTAGTTTATCAGGGAATAAAAATTCCAAAGATAAGGGGATTTATAAAAAATGAAAAATATATGTATGGTTGGAACAGGGTATGTGGGACTTGTAACAGGAGCAGGATTTGCTGAGCTTGGTAACAGGGTAGTTTGTGTTGATGTTGATGAGGGGAAAATTGAAAAACTTAAAAAGGGGAAAATTCCCTTTTTCGAAGAAGGGCTTGAGAAACTTATCAGGAAAAATATTGAAAAGGAAAAACTTTCTTTCACCACCTCTCTCAAAGAAGGAGTTGCTAACTCTGAGGTTATATTTATAGCAGTTGGGACTCCTTCGAAGGAAACGGGTGAGGCTGACCTTTCCTATGTTATAAGGGTAGCAGAGGACCTTTCTTTTTTGATTTCAGACTATAAGATAATTGCAGTAAAAAGTACGGTTCCTGTGGGGACTTTAGAACTTGTTACAGAGATTCTGGGAAAAAGGGGAAAGGTAAAGGGAAAAGACTTTGATATTGCCTCAACACCTGAATTTTTACGGGAAGGAAATGCGGTTTATGATTTTTTCCATCCCTCGAGAGTGATTATAGGATGCGATAATTCCAGAGTGGGAAAAACTCTTGAGGAGATTTTTACTCCACTTAAAGCTCCCATTGTCCATACCTCTCCTGCTGCAGCTCAGATGATAAAGTATGCATCAAATACCTTTCTTGCCTGTCGTATATCCTTTATCAACGAGATAGCCAATATCTGCGAAAAGGTAGGAGCGGATGTTGTTGAGGTTGCAAAGGGAATGGGGTATGATAAAAGAATAGGGGAGGGGTATTTAAATGCCGGGATAGGATTTGGGGGTCCCTGTTTAATTAAAGATTTAAAGGCACTCATTAAAATAGCAGAGGATAAGGGTTATGAAGCAGGTTTTTTAAAAGCAATACTTGAGAAAAACGAACATCAAATAAGAACCATTGTTTATAAAGTAAAAAACTTCCTGGGCGAACCTCTTTATGAAAAGAAAATTGGTGTGCTCGGTCTCACATTTAAACAGGGCACAAGCGATGTTAGAAATTCTCTTTCATTGAAAGTGTTAGAGCTTTTACAAAAAGAAGGTGCCAGAATAAAAGCTTACGACCCTCAGGGAATGGAGGAAGCGAGAAATGCCCTGAATGAGGTTGAGTTTGCAAAAGACCCCTATGAGGTTGCAGATGGCTCTGATATTCTCCTTATCCTTACAGGATGGGAAGAGTTCAAAAAACTTGACTTTAAAAGGATAAAGAGAAATCTTAAGAACCCTTTTATTGTCGATGGAGTGAACCTGCTCAGTCCTGAAAGAATGAGAAAGGCAGGTTTTAACTATAAAGGAGTTGGAAGAAGCTGACAAAACAATACCCTCTTTTATAGTAATGGGGTCGTGTCTTCACATTTGACATTCAATTAATCTTACGATATCGTATACAGTTTTTCTTCTCTCAAATGGATAGCGTCAAATCCCCTATTTTTTAGCCAATTAACTGCAATTAACTGTACAGCATAACCGCAAGGCCTCTTTTATATCTTCAGGTTCAAGATCAGGATACTCCTTAATTATATCCTCTGTTGTCATTCCATTGGCCACAGAAAGATATATCTATCGGTAATCATTAGAGATATTTCTGGATTTGTCAAAGTTTTTAGGAGAGAAAATTATTTATACCCCGTTCCAGCTCGTAAGAACATTGAGAGAGTATAAGAGCGTTAAGGAGTCAGGTCTCAATGAAACCCGACCTCTTTAATGGCCCAGGCTTTACATTTATCCCCTTTTTATCTATCATATTACAAGAATCCGGGAAAAGAAATTAAAAATTTAAATTAATAAAAAATACAGAAAAAATGGCTGAAAAACAACTTTTTGAGAACTTAAAAGAATATTTTAAAAAGGAAGAGAACGTAATTTTAGCCTTTATTTTCGGGTCACAGGCTAAAGGGATCTCGGGAGAGGATTCAGATTTAGATATTGGAGTATACCTGAAAGACGAAAAAGAAGAAGATAAGCTCTGGACAAAGTTAAACAGAATTACAAGATACGAAGTTGACCTTGTTGTTCTTAACAGTGCTCCTGCAAGTTTAATCTCCAATATCTTTAAAACAGGTCTTCTTCTTGTAATTAAGGATAAAAAATTGTTCTGGGATATGTATTTAACAAAAACCTCCGAAGCTGAGGATTTCTATGAGTTTGCCAAAAGCTGGTGGGATATTTACAGGAGAAGTAAATCTTTAATCCCCGAGGATAAAACAAGATTAATAGAGAGAATTCAATTCTTAAAAAGCGAATTTAAGGAGATTGATGATTTTGAAAATTTGACTTTTCAGGAATATCAAGAAGATAAGCTGAAATGAAGAAATATAGAAAGATGGTCT
>JAGGZA010000104.1 GCA_021162265.1 Candidatus Aerophobota bacterium
TGGCAAAAGATTTTCTCGCACCAGAGAAAACGACCTTTAAGAATTCTCCTGCTCACTACCAGATTCTCAACTTTTATCCAGTACTGCATAAGAGATGCAGCTCAAGGATTTAAAACATTAGGTCACCAGACCAAAACGGTGATTGAAAAGGCAGACACGGATAGGCTCACCTTTCTGGAAATCCTGAGGAACCTGTCTTCTTTCAAGCCAGATATGATATTCCGGATAGACCACTTACGAACAGAACATGAACCTATATATCCCAAAAACATTCCCTTTGTTTGCTGGATACAGGATGAACTTCCCAATCTCTTTAATCAACAAACAGCAAAGTCAATAGGGAAAAGAGATATATTGCTTGTCCAGGGCAATACATTAATGGAAGAGCTACTCCATATTGGCTATCCAAGTGAGAATATCTATCCTCTTCCTGTACCTACAAATATTAACATTTACCATCCAAGAAATTTAACCAGAGAGGAGAGGGAAAAATATGCATGTGATATTTCATACATTTCACACCTTTCGCTGCCGCCGGAAAGGGCTTTTGATAACCTGCTAACTCAG
Organism: Candidatus Aerophobota bacterium; assembly: GCA_021162265.1. GTDB lineage: Bacteria > Aerophobota > Aerophobia > Aerophobales > B3-G15 > CBFDTW01. The sequence continues at coordinate 568 of JAGGZA010000104.1, forward strand.
TTTAGCAATTTAAATGTAAAAGAGGTTTTGAAAATTATGTTTGAATTAACCCGAGAAAGATTTCATAGCGGAGATGACTGCTATACAAAAAAAGATTACGAATTTATCCTGTTGGAAGCCGAAAGGGAAAAAAACACAAAAATAACAGATACAAAAACAAGAGCATATATTCTAAGTCATTTCTACCATAAAATAGGAAATGCATTTTTCCGACAGCTTCCCTTAGAATGGATTGCCAGAGAGGGATATGATATAAGGATTTATGGTACAGGTTGGGATAAACACCCTCGCCTATCAAAGTATGCCCGGGGAGTGGTCAGCAACGGCGAGGAGGTATGTAAAGTCTACAATGCCTCTAAGGTAAATCTTCAGATTCATCATTTACATAATCTTCATCAAAGACTAATTGATGGTATCGCCTCAGGAGGATTCTTTTTAATAAAATATCATCCTGTGGATTATAAGAAAGGAGAGCTATCTGATTATTTTGATATAAACAAAGATGTTGTCCGGTTTAAAGGGAAAATAGATCTTTTAAAAAAGGTAAAATTCTATCTTACTCATCCAGAAAAGAGAAAATTAATTGTCAAAAGAGCTCAGAAAAAAGTGCTTGAAAGACTAACTTACACTTCCTGCATGAAATTTGTTATAGATACGGTTAAAAAACAAATAGAGAAAAGCTAAAAATTTAAGCTTAATTCCCTTAATTACATGAGAGAGATGACTTTATTAATTAGGGAAGAATAAAATGAAGATTGTAGTTGTAGGAATCTATGAAAAAGGGCAGGGCAAAGCTGTCTTAGAAATTATTAAACAACTTCCCCAATACGAAGTTGTAGCTTTTTTAGACGATGACCCTTCAAAGTGGGGCAGGTCAATATGGGGAATAAAAATTATAGGCGGGAGAGAGAAAGCTAAGGATCTGGTGAGGAGTGGCATAGAAGGAGCTATTATTACAACTGGAGATAACCACACAAGGCAGGAACTTGCAGAAGAAATGCTAAATGCCGGACTTGAATTAATAAACGCAATACACCCTGCAGCAAGAATAGCCACTGATGTCAAAATGGGTAAAGGAAATGCTATCTTTGCAGGAGCAATTATCGGTGCATCAACGGTAGTTGGAAACAATGTAATAATTAACAATGGAGCAATAATCAGCCATGATAACATCATTGAAGATGGGGTAAATGTTTCGTGTGGAGCGGTTACCGGTGGGAGAGTACGCATCAAGGAAAATGCATTTATTGGATTAAACGCCACTATCCTTCCAGACAGGATTGTAGGACAAGGCTCAATTGTTGGTGCTGGAGCTGTGGTAACAAGAGATGTAAAGGATAATGATATTGTTGCGGGAGTACCTGCAAAATCAATCAGGTCTGAATAACTCGACTAAAATTCTTATAGATATAAAAGTAAGATGGATATTTAAGGAGGAAAATTACCAATGAAAAAGGTGCTGGTAACCGGTGGAGCGGGATACATAGGTAGCGTGCTTGTTCCAAAATTATTGCAGAAGAATTACAAGGTTATTGTCCTTGACAGATTATTCTTTGGAATGGATGGATTGAAAAATATGGAAAGTAACAAAAATCTACAGGTAGTAAAAGGCGATATCAGGGATACCTCATTGATTGATAAATTAACAAGAGGTATCGATGCAATAATTCATTTAGCAGCTATCTCAAATGATCCAAGTGGTGAGTTAAACCCTGACCTGACAGTAAAGGTAAATTATAAAGCAACCGCTAATCTGGTGAAAATTGCTAAAAAAAATGGAGTAAGAAGATTTATTAATGCATCCAGTAGTAGTGTGTATGGCATTAAAGAAGAGCCAGATGTTACTGAAGAGTTACCCCTGGAGCCGTTAACAATATATTCAAAGACTAAAGCCTGGGCAGAAGAGGTGGTAAGAGAAAGTGCCGATAAAACATTTACCGCTGTAAGCATAAGGTGCGCAACGGTTTGCGGTTATTCTCCCAGAATGCGGTTAGATCTAACAGTAAACATCCTGACAGCTCACGCAATTAATAAAGGAATAATAACAGTTTTCGGAGGAGAACAGAAGAGACCAAACATTCAAATAGAGGATATAACAGACTGGTATATCAATCTGTTAAAGGTCCAGGAGGAAAAAATAACAGGAGAGGTATTTAATGCAGGGTATGAGAACTATACGATAATGGAAATAGCAAAAATGGTAAAAAACATCGTGGGCAAGCATATAGAAATTAAAAAAGAAGAGACCAGAGACAGACGATCGTATCATATCTGCTCCGAAAAAATTAAGCGTGTTCTGGGATTCAAACCTGAAAAAACAGTTAAAGATGCAATTATGGATGTAAAAGATGCCTTTGAAAGAGGGAAAATAAAAAACTGGGAAGACACCAATTACTACAATGTCAAGAAAATGAAATTATTGAGGATAGAATAAATGAAGATTCCCTACATTGGCTTGAGAGAACAGCATAAAAATCTGAGAAACGAAATAATGGAATCTATCTCCCGTGTACTGGATCATTCTATATTCATATTAGGGAAAGAGGTTGAAGAATTTGAAAAAAAATTTGCAAGATACTGCGGAACAAAATACGCCATTGGAGTAAATTCAGGTACAGATGCGTTATTTTTAGCTTTAAAATGCCTGGGAATTGGCAGGGGTGATGAGGTAATAACTGTTCCCAACTCATTTATTGCCACAGCTTCAAGCATTATTGCTACAAATGCAAAACCTGTTTTTGTTGATGCGAGAGAGGATATGAACATTAACCCGGATTTAATAGAAGCTGCTATCACAAAAAATACCAGAGCTATAGTTCCCGTGCATCTCACCGGAAGACCTGCAGAAATGGATAAAATAATGGATATTGCTCGAAAGTATGGATTATATGTAGTTGAAGATGCAGCTCAAGCAGTTGGAGCAGAATATAAAGGGAAAAAGGTAGGTTCGTGGGGTAATGTAAATTGTTTTAGCTTGCATCCTCTGAAAAATTTAAATGCCTGTGGAGATGGTGGAATAATTACAACCAATGATGACAGGCTCTATGAAAAACTTCTACAAATGAGAAACATCGGACTTATTACCAGGGATAAAGCAAACATCTGGGGATATAACAGCAGACTGGATACAATTCAAGCTGCAATATTAAATGTAAAATTCAAATATCTTGATAGATGGATAGAGAAAAGAAGAGAAAATGCAAAATTTTATAATAAGGAACTGAAGGGACTTGTAAAGGTTCCCGAGGAAAAACCAACTGAAAAGTGTGTCTATCATACTTATATTATCCAGACTCCGGAAAGAGACAAATTAAAATCATTTTTAGAAAAAAATGGAATTGAAACGAAGATTCATTATCCCATCCCAATTCATCTACAAAAGTGTGCAAGTAACCTCGGGTATGCTCCGGGCAAGTTTCCCTTCACTGAAAAACAGGCAAAAATGATACTCAGCTTACCTATCTACCCGGAACTAACAAATCATCAGATCTCACTAATTTGTTCCACAATAAAAAAGTTCTTCGACCAGCTTAAGAGGTGAGCCCATGAATTGTAAATCCAAAATAAAAACCAGAGATGAACTAAAAAAAATAATACAACAGCACAAAAAAAATGGCGATATTATTGTTCAGTGCCACGGTTGCTTTGATGTTCTTCATCCAGGACATATCCGTTATTTACAGTTTGCAAAAAGTCTGGGAGATATACTTGTTGTCTCAATAACCGGTGATGACTTTATCTATAAAGGAGATGATAGGCCATTTATACCTGAGGAGCTCAGAGCAGAAGCTGTTGCAAGTTTGCAATTTGTAGACTATGTTTATCTGGACTATGAGTCCTGGGCCGGGCCAATTCTCAAATATCTCAAACCTGATATCTATGTAAAGGGGAAGGAGTATGAGAACATCTTTACCGGGAGATTTGGCGAGGAAAGAAAGATAGTAGAATCCTATGGGGGAAAAGTATACTTTGGCTCAGGAGATGTTGTTTTCTCATCATCTAAGTTAGTGGATAACTTTAAGGACAAATTTGGCATTGATTTTGAAAGATATAACATATTTTGCAAAAGAAACTGTATAACCTTAGATGTACTTAAAAATTTAATCTCCAGATTCAAAGAAAAAAGAGTCTTAATTATAGGGGAGAGTATCGTTGATGAATATAATTTTTGCGAAGTGAAAGATGTAGCTGGAGAGGCACCAATTCTAAGTGTTATTCCATTCAAGACAAATCTTTATGTTGGAGGAGCCGGAATAATAGCAAAACACATAAAATGCCTTGGTGGAGAACCTATACTTTTTTCAATTACTGGAAATGACCAGTATGGAGAGTTCATCAAAAGCGACCTTGAAAAACTTAAGGTAAAGTTTGAAATTTTAACCTGCAAAGAAAGTATAACAGTAAGAAAGGTAAGATTTATAGCCGAAAACCAAAAACTTATAAAGGTAGATTATTCAAAACCCTATCTTATAGACATTGAAGATGAAAAAAAGATTATAGGAATGATAAGGGAAAATTACAATAATGTTGATTGCATAGTATTCAGCGATTTTGGCTATGGCTATATCTCCGCTTACATCAGAAATGAGATAATTAAGTTTGGAAGAAAAAAGGGAATTCCAATTATTGCAGATGTCTCGGGAACATCAACTGGCAATATTTTAAAATATCAGGGTATATTTCTTTCAACTCCTACTGAAAGAGAAATTAGATCCGCATTAAATGAGAATGTAAGTGGTCTTGCAAATATTGCATTCAGATTTCTTAAAAAAACAAAAAACAAAAATATTATCATAACACTGGGTGAAAATGGTCTTTTAATTTTCAAAAATAAAGTTTATAAAACAACTCAGGGAGAAATACATTTAGCATCAGAGTATCTTCCAGCTATAGGGAAGAATGTCTTAGACCCTATGGGAGCAGGAGATGCCATGCTTGCAACAATAGCACTTTCAGTATCAGCAGGAGGAACAATAGAACAAAGTGCCTATCTTGGAAATATTGTATCATTTTTTGAAGTAAATAAGATTGGCAACAGACCCGTAAATCTTAAAGAAATTATGGATTTTTTAAGCTTAAGAGAAGAACTAACAGGGAATAGTTATTCTCTTCCTTCAACAGCACCTTTGGTGAGTATAAAATAAAATTCACCAAAAAACAGGCAAATTCCCACTATAGATACAAAGGACCCATCAAATTCTCATATAAGACTTAAATTCTGGGTATTCCTCTACAAATCTTTTTAAGACAAGGCGAACTTTTTCTCTATCATCCTGACTGAGAGGCAAAAGAGGAAGACGGGGCTCACCTCCATAAAGTCCAGCAAAGTCCATACCCGTTTTTACACCAGCCACTCCATATTTTCCGGATATTTCTCTATTAACCCGTAAGATTGCCCGCTGGAGACTGCTTGCCCTCTCCATATCTCCCTGTTGAAAGATATCATAGAGGCGACAACAGGCCTGAGGGAGGAAGTTAGCAAGAGATAACACCCCTCCTACTGCTCCCATAAGAAGAGAGGTAATAAAAAAATTTGCAGAACCTGCTAAAACAGCGAAATTTTCTCTATTTACTATTGATAGAAAGACGTTGGGGCCAGTTGGTGCACTGTCCTTCATACCTATTATGTTTGGATGTTCGCTTAACCTGGCAACAGCCTTAGCTGAAAGTTGAACTCCTCCAGCGAATCCTGGAGCATTGTACAACATCACAGGAATAGGAGATTCATCTGCTACTCTTTCATAAAATTTAATAAGAGCATCATCGTTCATTACCTTTTTAAAATAATGAGGAGTTATAACACTCGCAATATCTGCACCCTCATCAGCGACTTCCCTGGCAAGAGCAATGGTTACACGGGCAGACTCATACCCGCAACCAGCCATTACAAGCTGACCTTTGCCCTTGTTCTTCAGTATTGTGCGCAATACCTTTATCCTCTCTTCTCTATCCAGCATACATGCCTCACCATTGCTTCCCAGGGCAAAGTAACCCCGAAGCTGTGTTTGAGAATAAACCTGCATATTTTTTTCAAGCTTTCCAGCATCCACCTTTTCATCTGTAAAGGGAGTACAAATAGGAATCCATACTCCTGATAGGTCTTGTGGCTTCAAGTTCTCCTCCTTGGTTCTTCTTTTTGTTTATCCTAATCCATTTAAGAGCCTTGTCAAGCACTATTACCCTATTATTTACCCTCCTTAGAATTTGTTTTTTTAGAAGCTATTAAAATCCGGTAAGTTTTTTGAAAAATTGCACTAACCTTTAACTGCACCCAGGGCAAGTCCTCTCACAAGATATCTTTGAACCAGGAGGGCAAGGATAAACACGGGAATAATGGCAAACACCACAAGTGCTGACATTTCTCCCCACATAATCTTTGTGGGAGACTGAAAAGCAGCAAGCTGCGCAGTAACTGTCTTAGCTGTTTGTCGCGTCAGGATAAGGGCAAACATAAATTCATTCCAGCAAAATATAAAGCAAAATATGGCACACACAACTATTCCAGGAGCTATAATAGGTATCACAACTTTTACTATCGCATCGAGTCTGGAACACCCATCAATCATAGCAGCTTCCTCTACATCCCTTGGAAAATCTTCAAAGAAACCAATTAAAAGCCATACAGCAAAACCTATATTGAAAGGAAGATAAACTATTATTAAACTAAGGTAGGTATCTATCAATCCCAATTTCTTAAACAAAAGAAAATAAGGGATAACAACTGCTATAGGAGGAAGCATCCGCTGTGATAGTATCCAGAAGGATAAATTCTCATAACCTATCCTGAACCTTGCTATACCATAAGCAGCGGGAACACTTATCAAAAGCACAAGTACTGTGTTAAGAGAAGCAATAACTGTACTATTAAGGAGATACTTGAGTCCTGAAGTCCAGGTAAAGAGGATATATTTATAGTTGTTAAGTGTAGGATAGTGAGGAATCCATACTGGAGGAAATGTATAATACTCTTTGAAAGTTTTAAAAGAAGTAGATATCGTCCAGGCGATGGGAAAAAGAGCAAAAAAAAGTCCTATAAAAAGCGCAAGGTATATTAAGGTAACGTTAAATATATGCTTATTCTTCATTCTCTTGGTTTTCCTCTTATCAATCTAATAAATACCATACTGAATGCTATGGTTATCACCAGAAGAAGGTAAGATAAAGCAGCGCCGTACCCCATCCTGAATGCTCTGAAGCTTACAAGATAAGTGTAAATGCTGATGGTTTCGGTAGTTCCTCCTGGTCCTCCTCTTGTAAGGACAAATATAATATCAAACAGTTTAACAAGGTCTATTAACCTTAGAAGTATAGCCACAAGGATAGAAAACTTCAAAAGAGGGAGAGTGATATGAATAAATGCCTGCAAAGAACTTGCTCCGTCTACCTTAGCAGCTTCATAGGCTTCAGAGGGAATAGACTGTAAACCCGCTAATAATATCATCATTACAAAAGGTGTCCACTGCCATACATCGGTCAGAATAACGGCAAATTTAGCAAGTCCGGGAGTGCTCAACCAGGTATACATAGTATTTATTCCCATAAGATGTAAAAATCCGTTAATTGCACCGTATTTTTCATGATAAAGCATCCTCCATATAAGTCCTGTGGTAATGGGGGGTATCATTACGGGGAGAATTAATAAAACAGTAATAATTCTTCTTCCTTTAATATCCCTGTTTAAAAGCAAGGCGAATAAAAGCCCTATAATCCCTTCCATCACTAAGGCAGGAATAGCAATGGAAAAAGTGTTATAAAGCGAACCCCAGAATCTCTCATCTCGAAAAATAATTTCTGCATAGTTGCTAATTCCAGCAAATGTAGGACCACCTATAGAAATAA
>JAGGZA010000042.1 GCA_021162265.1 Candidatus Aerophobota bacterium
AACCACCTTTTTCTCCATATTTTTATCCATGCCACCCATTAAAGAAACAGGATGCGCTGCACCAATATTTGTCCCCGGAGCCATAGCAAGAATATGAGCAGAAAGAGCAATAAATACCCCGGCAGAGGCTGCCCTTGCACCCTTAGGACCAACATACACCACCACAGGAATATCACTATTCATAATCAGCTTTACTATTGTCCGCATAGAGGTATCAAGCCCTCCTGGAGTATCAAGCTGAATTACTAAAAACTGCACATTTTTTTCTCTTGCATATAAAAAAGCTTTTTTAACATACTCCACAGTTGCTGGAGAGATCGTTCCCTCTATTTTTATAAGTTGTGCAACCTCAAAAGCTGCCTGCACTGATAAAGCAGACAAAAAGATCAAAACGCCTGTCAAGGCAAAGCTAAGAAAAATTCTTATCTTTAAAGTATTTAAAAACAACTTCTTCATTTATTAGCCTGTCTTTCCTCAAGTATTTGCTTTATATGATCGCAGATAACTTCTGCTACCTTACGCTTGCTCATAAGAGGTAAAGATTTCACTTCGCCTTTAGAATTAAGTAAAAAAACTTTATTAGTATCCACTTCAAACCCTGCTCCTTTTTCAGTAACATCATTGGCTACTATTAAGTCAAGGTTTTTTTTCTTAAGTTTTTGTCTTGCCTCCTGCAAAATATTCTCCGCCTCAGCACAAAAACCTATAAGAATTTTCTCGCCTTTCACTCTCCCTATCTCCTCAAGAATATCAGGATTTCTTACCAGCTCCAGAACGACCCTCTCCTTACTTTCCTTTTTCATCTTACCCTTAAAAGATTGAACGGGACGAAAATCACAAACCGCTGCTGTCATTATAAGTCCATCAACCCGGTCAAAATATTCCTTTACCTTCTCTTCCATTTGTCTTGCTGTTTCCACAACAAAAAAGTCTACTCCTTCAGGAGGTTTAATAAAAGTGGGACCGCTTATTAAAATAACTTTTGCTCCTCTGTCCCGCATTTCTCTTGCTATAGCAAAACCCATCTTTCCTGATGAATAATTACTAATAAACCTCACCACATCAATAGGTTCTCTTGTAGGACCTGCGGTTACTATAAAAGATTTTCCTTTAAAGTCTTCCATTTTGGAAAAAATCTTCTTCAAAAAACCAACTATAGTTGCAGGTTCACTCATTCTCCCTTTACCTTTGTCCTGGCAAGCTAATCTACCCTCCTCAGGACCTATGAATCTGTAGCCTGTAGACTTTAACCTGGCTATATTTTGCTGGACAACAGGATTTTCATACATACGCTCGTTCATCGCCGGAGCTATTACAACAGGAGCCCTGGTAGCTACAACTGTGGTGGTGAGAATATCATCTGCTATTCCTGCTGCTATTTTTCCAATAATATTGGCAGTAGCTGGGGCAATCAGCAAAATATCAGCCAGCGCAGAGAGTGATATATGTCTTATGTCCCTTTCATCACCATTAAAAAGGCTTAAGGTAACCTTTTCTCTGGATACACTCTGGAGAGTCAAAGGATGGATAAAATAAGTTGCAGATCTTGTCATCACAGGGTAAACATAAGCTCCTTCTCTCACAAGTAGCCTTATGATCTCTGGTGCCTTATAAGCAGCTATACTTCCTGTCACACCTAAAATAATATTTTTATTCTTCAATTCATCCATTTTTTATTTATTTTATTTTAAACAAAAGGATTTTCCCTTTTCTCTTTTTCTACGGTGCTTTCAGGTCCGTGTCCGGGAAAGATCTCTGTATCCTCAGGCAAGGAGAAAATTTTATCTCTAATGGAGTTCTGGAGAGTCTGAAAATTCCCTCCTGGTAGATCTACTCTTCCTATACCTGTGCAAAATAAGGTATCTCCCGTGAAAATATATTTATTAACTCTTATGCAAACACTACCGGGAGTATGCCCGGGTGTATGTATAACTTCAAATTCAATACTACCAACCATTATCTTTTCTTTATTTTTCAACAGTCTATCCGGATGGGGAAATACACGAGGATCATACATCAAATTGGAAAGATTCAAATCAGGGTCCTCCAGAAAAGGAACATCAAGAGGGTGAAGTAAAAATCTGGCATCGGTGAAATTTCTGACCTTTTCTAAATCAGCTATATGGTCTATATGGGCATGGGTAGCAATTATGTAAAGAATATCCAGATTATTTTTCTTCACAACATCAACAATCACCTCGCCATCTCCCCCCGGGTCTATTATAAACCCCTTTCCTTTCTCATCAGCTACTATATAGCAATTTGCCTGTAGTTGTCCAACTATAATTCTGCGCAGAAACATCTTTAATATTTTATTATAGAAAAAACATCGTAATCAGTCAGCTTATCCCTTCCCTTCAGATCTGTAAGTTCTATAAGAAAACACACACCCACCACTTTACCACCAAGTTTTTCAATCAAACTGCAGGTAGCTTTAGCAGTTCCTCCTGTGGCTATTACATCATCAAATACGAGAACATTATCTCCCTTTTTAACAGCATCCTTATGTATCTGTATCTCATCTTTCCCATATTCCAGACTATAAGTCATACTTTCCACCTCGTAAGGAAGTTTCCCCGGCTTCCTAACAGGGATAAATCCTGCCCCCAGTTCATAGGCAATAGCAGCTCCTAAAATAAATCCTCTTGCCTCAGGACTTACAACAAAATTAATATCTTTATCCCTGTAATAGTCAGCAATAAAAACTACTGTTTCCCTGAAGGAGTTTGCATCCTTCAAGAGAGGAGTAATATCCCTGAATATAATACCCTTCTTAGGAAAATCCTCAACATCTCTGATTTTTCCTGCCAGCCTATCTCTAATTTCTAATGACATTATTCTAACCTCCCGTGTGTAGTGAATTAGAATTTTCAGAAAGTTTTATTCCTTTTATCTCTAAATAAATGTCTTGCTCTCCTCGCCAGGTGTTTAATGCGGGAAAGTAAAAGATATCAACCATTTTTCCCGATAAAGTGTTTTTCCCCTTGTCTTTATCAAAGGAATCAAAAAAAAATGCCTTAAACAATTTCTTCCCGGAAAGGTCACTGAGTGTAAGTTTTTCTCCCTTGCCAAGAGACTGAGAATAAATTACCCTCACTCCCTTTGCTAAAAATACAGGTTTGGGATTACCTGGACCAAAAGGGGATAAAACCTGCAACTCCTTCACAAGATCCATGTCAATTTCCTCCAGTCCCACCTCAGCGTCAAAAAATCTACAGGGAATGAAATCATCCAGTGAGAGCATTTCTTCAGCAAGGGAATTTAATCTATTTTCCAATCTCTCTATATTCTCTACAGGTAATGTTAGCCCTGCAGCCATTTGATGACCACCAAAGCTTGTAATAAGCTCAGAACACCCCGTTAAAGCCTGGAAGATAGGAAAATTGGGTATACTCCTTGCCGAACCCCTGGCAATGTCTTTCTCTATCGCAAAAGCCAAAGCAGGTCGATAATACTTCTCCTTAAGATAAGAGGCAACAAGTCCAACTACTCCTGGATGCCAGTTTTTATTAGCTACCACCAAAACTGGCTTAATTTTATCAGAAAGGATATCATCCGCCTCTTTGCACATCCTCTTCTCCAAATTTTGTCGCCGGGAATTTTCTCTATTTAACTTACGCGCAAGCCATAAAGCCTCCTCCACAGAATCTGATAAAAGCAGCTTCACCGCAGTTTTAGCAAGAGATAGACGACCACAGGCATTAAGCCTTGGAGCAAGAATGTATCCCACCTCTTTCTCCTCTATTTTCCTTCCTGAAAGACCGGATGTATTAATAAGCGCTCTAAGACCAGGAGAGGTACTCTGCGAAGGTAATATCTCAAGACCTGTCTTAACCAGGATTCTATTTTCTCCAATAAGAGCAACAATATCAGCAAGTGTCCCTATAGCAACAAGGTCAAGGTAAGTCTTAAGTTTTTCACTGGGAAATTTAACCTCTCTTGCAATAGCCTGACACAATTTAAATGCCACCCCAACTCCCGACAGTTCTTTAAAAGGATAATTGCATTCAGGATTATGAGGATTAACAACAATAAAATCCGGTGGAATATTTCCTGATATTTGATGATGATCGGTAACTATCACCTCTATTCCTAAAGAATGAGCAAATCTTATCTCCTCTAAAGAAGAAGTGCCACAATCACAGGTAATAATAAGCTTTATATTTTTCGCAAAAGCTTTCTTTATAGCTTCCTTGTTTAATCCATATCCTTCATTTTGTCTGTGAGGAATGTAATAATAGGCGGGGAATTTCAAATCTTTCATAAATTTCAGAAGAAGGCTTGTCGCTGTAATGCCATCTACATCATAATCTCCATAAATGAGTATCCTTTCTCCACGAGAGATGGACAAAAGAATCCTGTTTACCGCCTCTCTCATTCCCTTCATTAAAAAAGGATCATGAAGCTTATCAAAGGAGGGGAAAAGATAATCCTCAAAGTAACTTTCTTTTATCCCTCTGTTTAAAATAAGCTTAATTACAAGAGGAGAAAGTTTCCACTTACAGGAAAGAGCCTGATAGTCTTCCTCTCCCTGATTACCTCTCAAAAGCCACTTTACTTTACTAATTCCCATTTTAAAAATTATAGACTATATATATTTCCCGTCAATCTTTAACCTCAAACTCCCGCCAGCCACCTGATTTTACCATCTTCATTCCCTTGCTTATTATCATTCCCTCTATTCCGGGTAAATTTTCTATAAGTTCTATGCCTTTTTCAGGACCAAGAACAAAAATACCGGTGGCAAGAGCATCAGCACTTGTGCAGTCAGGAGCAATTATTGTAACTGACATAGGATTATTCTGAACTGTCCATC
>JAGGZA010000099.1 GCA_021162265.1 Candidatus Aerophobota bacterium
ATTCTTAACCAGGCGGGTATAGATCCTGAAACTCGAATTAAGGATTTAACCGAGGAGCAGATAAATCGTTTGAGGCATGTGATTGAGGAAAATTATAAAATAGAGGGAGATTTAAGAAGAGAGGTGAGCAATAATATTTCAAGGTTAATAAGTATTGGGTGCTATAGAGGGATAAGACATAGAAGAGGTCTTCCGGTTAGAGGACAACGAACAAGATGTAATGCCAGAACTCGCAAAGGTCCCCGTCCCGGTAAAGTAGGGACTAAGAAAAAGAAAAGATAAAAAATGGTAAGGAGTTAAGAATGGCTTCCAGAAGGAGAAGAAGCAGAGAGAAGAAGAAAAAAAGGGAAAGAGTAGACGAAGGTATGGCTCATATTCATTCAACTTTTAATAACACGATTATTACCATTACTAATTTAGATGGACAGGTGCTTTGTTGGTCATCAGCTGGAGTTGTTGGTTTTAAAGGGACAAAAAAGGGTACTCCCTTTGCTGCCCAGAAAGTAGCAGAGGATGTAGCAAAAAAGGCTCAGGAAAGTTATGGGCTTCAAAGGATAATTGTGGTGGTTAAGGGACCTGGTGCAGGAAGAGAAACAGCTATAAGGACCCTTCAGGCAACCGGACTTAAAGTTGTTGCTATAAGAGAGGCTACTCCTATTCCTCATAATGGATGCCGTCCTCCTAAAAAGAGGAAGGTATAAAGGAGAAGAAGATGGGTTTACAAATGCGGGATAGATGTGTTAAGTGTCGGAGATTGAATACCAAGTTATTTTTAAAGGGAGAAAGGTGTTTTACTAATAAATGTGCCTTGGAAAAGAGAAAGTGGTCTCCCAGGATTTCTGAGCGGAGAATGTCTCAATATGCAAGGCAGCTACGGGAGAAGCAAAAATTGCGGTTAAAATATGGAATTATGGAAACTCAATTCAGGCACTATTATGAGAAAGCTGAAAAAACTGGTGGTGTGACTGGGGAGGAACTTCTCCGTATTTTAGAGAGAAGGCTTGATAATGTTGTGTGGCGGTTGGGATGGGCTTCCTCTCGACGACAGGCTCGTCAGCTAATTTCTCATGGTCATTTTACAATTAATGGGCGGAAGGTTAAAACTCCCTCTTACCTTGTAAGAGAAGGAGATGTTATAGAAGTTAAAGATAAGAGCAAGAAAATGGACTTAATAAAACAAAATGTTCAATCATCAAGTAGACAGGTTTCACCAGAATGGCTGGATACTGATAATGAATCACTTAAAGCTATCGTGAGAAGACTTCCAGAAAAAGATGAGCTGGACAAGGAAATTGATACCTCTCTTATTGTAGAGTATTACTCTCGAAGGTAATTTTCAAGTATTTTGTATTAACAAGAAGAAATAAAGGAGGAGTTGGTGAGAGAGCTGGTAAAAGCCGAGAGAATAAAAATTGAAGAAGAGACCTTCTCTCAAACTTATGGTAAGTTTATAATAGAGCCCTTAGAGAGGGGTTTTGGCATAACCTTGGGAAATTCGTTGCGACGCATACTTCTTTCCTCCATACCCGGGGCAGCTGTAACCTCTGTAAAAATAGATGGAGTAACACATGAGTTTGCTACTTTACCAGGTGTAAAGGAAGATGTTCTTCAGATAATTCAAAACTTAAAAAAGCTGAGGGTAAAACTTTATGTTAACGAGGAAAGGCAGGTTTTTATTGATGAGAAAGGTCCCCTTGAGGTGAAAGCTTCTCATATTAAGACAGGCAGTGAAATGGAAATTGTAAATCCTGATCTTCATATTGCTACCTTAAATGATGAAAAAACCAGACTTTCTATGCAGATAAATATTGCTCCCGGGAGAGGTTATGTTGAGGCTGGCGAGAATAAAAGAGAAAATCAGCCTGTGGGAACTATTCCTGTTGACTCCATTTTTACACCTGTCAGAAAAGTTAAATTTGAGGTTTTACCTGCCAGGATTGGAAGAAAGACAAGTTATGATTGTCTGGTAATGGAGATTTTTACAGATGGGACCATAGGTCCAGATGAGGCATTGAACCAGGCAGCTAAAATATTACAGGATTTTACCAGAGTGTTTATTCTGGAAGATATAGAGGAAAAGAAAAAAGAAGCACTTAAAGAAAAATTTCTTCAAATGGGGATAGACGAGATAGGTCTTCCAACTCTGGCTTTAAATGCTTTAAAGGGAGCAGGAATAGAAAGAGTAAGGGAAGTTGTTAACAAAGGAGCCAAGGAACTTTTGATGATTAATAATTTTGGTGAAAAATCTTTGGAAAAGTTAAGAAAAAAGCTTGCCGAGTATAATCTTAGTTTAAAGGGTGAGTGAAATGAGGCATAGAAAAAAAGGAAAGAAACTCTCGCGGAATAGAGACCAGAGAAAAGCCCTTTTATCTACGCAAGTAAAGGACCTTCTTTTTAGAGAGGAGATTGTTACCACTTTACCTAAAGCAAAAGAAACAGCAAGATTAGCAGAGAGAATGATTACCCTGGCAAAAGATTCCTCTTTGCATCATCGCAGACTGGTATTAAGCTTTGTTAAAGATAAAGAAACAGTAAAAAAACTTTTTTCAGTGATTGCTCCTCGATATCAAAGTCAGAAAGGAGGTTATACAAAGATAATAAAATTAGGGTACCGTAGAGGGGATAGTGCTTTGATATGTAAGGTTAAACTGGTTTAAATGTTTTTTGTAAATTTAGATGGTTAACATAAAGCTGGTTCTGGAATATGAAGGGACTAACTATTATGGCTGGCAGATTCAACCCGATGTTCCCACTGTACAGGGTCAGGTACAGGAAGCCCTGAGAAAGGTGCTAAACAGGGAAATCACGCTGGTAAGTGCTGCCAGAACTGACAGAGGAGTTCATGCAAAAGGTCAGGTGGTAAATTTTAAGGTGTCTCAATGCCTCCCTTCTGTCCAGTTAGTTCGTGCTATAAACAGCATTTTACCTTCTGATATAAGAGTAAAGAAAGCTGAGCAGGTCCCGGATAGTTTTCACGCCCGCCATAGTGCTCGCTGTAAAGTCTATCAATACTTTATTTACAATCATTTTATGATCTCGCCCTGGTTTAGAAGGTTTAGCTGGTGGTTTAAGGTTCCTCTTAACTGCGAATTAATGACAGAAGCTGCTTCTTATCTAATAGGAAAACACGATTTTTCTTCTTTTCAAAATAAAGGTAGCCCTTCCAGTTCTTCAGTTAGAGTCGTTGAAAAGATTAAAATAAATAAAAGAGGTTTTTTGATAAATATACAGCTTAGAGCTGATGGGTTTCTTTATAAGATGGTGAGAAATATTACCGGAACACTGGTAGAAGTTGGAAGAGGTAAAATATCTCCTGAGGATGTTTATGAGATTTTAAAAGCCAGAGATCGAAAGAAAGCAGGACCAACAGCTCCACCCCAGGGATTATTTCTATGGCAGGTGTTTTATCCTGTGGAAAAGACCAATTAACCTGCAGAGAGAATAAGATGCCACTATTTTTTGACAAAATAAAAGGGTAAAGTAAAATTAAGTGGTAAATAATGGTTAATGATTCTTTATTAAAGAAAGTTGATTCTACTATTTGTTCTTTCAATATGCTCTCTAAGGAAGATAAGGTAGTTGTAGGCATTTCTGGTGGTCCTGACTCAGCTGTGCTCTTACATTTGCTTTTTCGTTTGAAGGAAAAGTACAATTTGAGACTCTGGGCAGCTCATTTGAATCATTGCATAAGAGGTAAGGAAGCAGAGGAAGATGAAAGATGGTGCGGACTTTTTACCAGGGAATTTGAAATCCCTTTGATCTGCGATGCTATAGATGTACCTGTTTTGGCAAGGGAGCAAAGGTTAGGATTGGAAGCTGTTGCCAGGAAAGTGAGGTATAATTTTCTGGAGCATGTTGCGAGTAAAGTGGGTGCGGATAAGATAGCTGTGGGGCATACAGCCTCTGACCAGGTTGAAACGGTTTTGATGAGGTTAATAAGAGGCAGTGGTGTTGATGGGTTAGCAGGTATTCCTCCAGTAAGAGGAAAGATTATTCGTCCTCTTATAAGGACTTTCAGATGGGAGATTGAAGATTATTGTAAAAGGCACAATATCGTTCCAAGGAGAGACTCGTCAAATAAAGATACCTCTTTTTTCCGTAACAGTGTCAGGTCTAAACTTATCCCTTACCTGCGTGACGATTATAACCCTCGCTTAATGGAGGTTTTGTCCCGGAGCGCAGAGCTCTTAAGGGTAGATAAAGAGTTTCTTGATGCTATTACAGAGAAAGTTAAAGGAAGAGTAATAAGGAGGAAAAGTGGGAGGGAAATTGTAGTTAGCATTCGCGCTCTTTCCAAATTGCATCTTTGCTTGCAACGTAGGATTATTCGCCATTTTTTAAGAGAATTAAAGGGAGACCTTGAGGGTATTGAATACTCTCATATTGAACAGATTCTTTCTTTAAAAGATAAAGATGGTACCAAGTTAACCTTTCTACCAGGTGAGATTAAAGTCTGGCAAGAATATGGCGAGCTTATTTTTAGAAAAGGAGATGAAAGGTCCCCTTACTTTTTTTCTTATCTTAATGTTCCTGGGACAACCAGGGTAAGCGAAATTAATATGGTTTTTGAGACAAAAATTTTAGCGGAAGGGCCAGTTCGTTTTGTAGAAAGTCCATATGAGGCTTTTCTTGATTTGGATAAGATTCAGGGTTCTCTGTACCTGCGTCCAAGAAAAAAAGGAGATAGGTTTGTCCCTCTTGGAATGAAGGGAGAGAAAAAACTTAAAGATTTTTTTATAGATCTCAAGGTGCCAAGACTTAAAAGAGATAGGATACCTGTTTTGTTTAATAAAGATAAAATTGTGTGGGTGGTGGGCTATCGTATAGATGAAAGGTTTAAAGTGGATAAAACTACAAAAAAAATACTTAATATAAAGGCTTTATTTTACGATGCGTGAGGCAAAGATAACAAGGCGCACAAGAGAAACTCAGATTGAGCTATATATAGGTTTAGATGGTAAAGGAAAAACAGTTGTTGATACTGGATATCCCTTCTTGGATCATATGTTAAATGTGTTCTCCTGGCATGGTTTTTTTGATTTAAGAGTAAAAGCTCAAGGGGATATTGAAGTGGACAAACATCATCTGGTAGAAGATGTGGGTATATGTTTGGGGAAGGCTTTTTCTCAGGCGATTGGTGATAGAAGTGGGATTAGAAGGTATGGCTGGTCAATAATTCCTATGGATGATGTTTTAGTTCAGTGCTCGGTGGATATAAGTGGTAGACCAATGCTTGTTTTTAATGTTAAGGGTGGAGATGAGGTAAAATACTCCTTCAGGGATTTTTTTAGAGCTTTTTGCAATCATTCGGGTTTTACTTTGCATTTGAACGTTCTTTATGGAGAAGGGCTCCATCACACACTTGAAGGTATATTTAAATCCTTTGGGGTAAGTCTTGACCAGGCCACTTCATTGGAGGAAAGAAGAAAGGATATTCCTTCTACAAAAGGTTATATAGAAGAGGTTTAGATGTGTTGGCTGTGGTTCAGAGGGTGAGCTCAGCTCAGTGTAGTGTAGAAGGGGAAAATGTAGGGAAGATAGATAAGGGACTCCTGGTTTTGCTTGCTGTAGGCAAAGAAGATAGCCTTAAAGATGCTTCATGGATGGCCAGGAAACTGGTTAACTTAAGGATTTTTGAAGATCATAACCAGAAAATGAGTTTTTCTCTACTTGATGTAGGAGGAGATATTCTTGTCGTTCCTCAATTTACTCTTTATGCAGACTGCAAAAAAGGTCATCGTCCAAATTTTTCTAAAGCTGCAAGTGCGCAAGTAGCCAGAGATTTATTTTATCGGGTCTTGGATTTCTTAAATGAATATCCTGTAAAGGTTCAAAAGGGAGTTTTTGGAGCAAGAATGGAAGTAAGTCTGGTAAATGATGGTCCTGTGACTGTTATAGTTAGTTCAGACAAGGGGTGAGAGAACTATGGGAATAACAGTTGGGTTAAAGATAGGTTCAACTTCATTAAAATTTGTTGAACTTTTGCACAAAAAAAACGAATATAAAGTAAGAAATTTAGGTAAAGAAGATTTTCCCCTTTCAGAGAAGAGGGAGGGATATGTAAATTATACAAGTTTTATTGCTCAGAAGATAAAAGATGTTATACGAAAATATAACTTAAGTTATAAGAGAATTGTAACCGGTATAGAAGGGGAATCGGTAGTTGTCAGACTGATAAGAGTCCCTTACATGAAGGATAGTGAATTGCATGAGGCTATAAAATGGGAGGCACAAGAACACCTTCCCTACCCTCTTGATGACGTTGCTTTAGACTACTATGTGTTGAAAAGAAATTTGCTTGGTGCTCAGGGAAGAGAAATGTCTGTTTTGCTTGCAGGTGTTAAAAAACAGACAATAGATGAACACCTTCAAATTTTTCAGGAAGCAGGACTTTGCCCTGCTATAATAGATGTAAATTCTCTTGCTCTTTACAATATTTGTGAGAGAATTAAGATGGATAAAAAAGAAGGTACTGCTCTTCTTAATATAGGACATTATATAACAAACCTTCTAATTTTAACTGAGGATTATCCTTTTCTTGTAAGGGATATAAAGTTTGGTGGGCATAATATAACCCTTTCTCTTGTAGAGTCCTTAGGAGTTGCCTATAGAGAGGCTGAGGAGATAAAGAAAGCTCGTATTTTCTCCGAGAGAGCCCAGCAGCTTGGAAAAAGTGTAAGTGAGGAAGAAGTGGAAGAGATCATCAGGAGTTCCTTAGGTGAACTTATAAATGAAGTGGTGCGTTCTTTTGAGTATTTTACTTCAAATAGAGAAGGTTCTCCTGTACGAAAAGTTATTATTTCAGGAGGAACCTCTCTTGTTAAGAATATAGATGTCCTGCTATCTCAGGAACTGGGAATCTCTATAGAAAAGATGAACCCTTTTGCTAATATATCTTATAGCAAAACCGACTTTAGAGAATTGTTACCTTCACTTTCTCCTGCATTTGCAGTTCCTGTAGGACTTGCATTGAGGGAGATATCTTACGTATGATGATTAAAATAAATCTTTTACCATCAAAAATATTGGAGAAAAGAAGGAGGAGGGATTTTGTAATCTTTGTAGGGATATGCGGGATTGTTGCTCTTGCTATATGTTACCTTTTTTACCTTTCCCTGAATCAAGCTATTAAACCTCTGGAGAAGAAGGTGGCTGATATAAGAATTGAGGTTAGGAAGTATGAGCCAGTTTTGAAACAAATAGAGCAGATAAAGCAGGAAAATACCCAACTTCAAAGTAGATTTTATGCTTTCAAGGGAGTTGTTGAGAGACAGTCCTTCCTGCCAAAGCTGCTTTATAATATATATCTTGCTCTTCCCAGAACTATCTGGCTTGAGGAGATAAAAAGTAACAGCAAAGATGATTTTGTGGAGATAGCAGGGAAGAGCCTTGATAAGACTGTAGGTGTTGCCCGATTTATAAAAAATATGGAGGATTCTAATCTTTTTTCTGAGATAAAATTTGTCAAGTTTTCTCTACAAGAAGTTGCTGGTAGAGAAGTTATGTTTTTTCAGTTGAGGTGTTTTTTATCTAAGGCGGAAAAGTAACCATGGTGTTAAATACGAGGACAAGGATAGTTGTC
Organism: Candidatus Aerophobota bacterium; assembly: GCA_021162265.1. Lineage (GTDB taxonomy): Bacteria > Aerophobota > Aerophobia > Aerophobales > B3-G15 > CBFDTW01. The sequence continues at coordinate 7,583 of JAGGZA010000099.1, forward strand.
GGTTTGGGTGTTTTTCTGGGGTTACTTTCTATTTTTTATATCCTTGTTTATAAGCCCCAGATAGAATACAGGAGAGCTCTTGAGGTTGAGATTTCCAGGCAGAGCGTAAAACTTGCAAAGCTGGAAAAGAAGTCTCAAGAGCTGGAAAAGCTGAAGGAAGAGAGAAAAAAAATCTTGCAGGATTTATCTTTTCTTGAAGAGAAGTTAAAAGAAACGCAGGCTTCCTTCCTTTATGAGCTTGGAATGAGAGGAAAGGTTTATGGAATTGAATATGTGAGCATTATTCCCCTTGCAACTGTGGAGGAAAAGTATTACTCTCGTACTCCCGTGAATATCCATCTTTATGGCAAATATCATAATCTCGGCATGCTCTTGTCTGATATGGCAAGACGAGGAGGACTTGGTTCTTTCACAGTGGATAGCGTTTTAATAAAGGCTTCCTCTAAAAAAGAGTATACAATAGAAGCAAATCTTTCTCTTTCTCTTTATAATTACAGAAAAAAATATGCCCCTGCTGAAAAAAATATCACGTCTTCTTTGAAGCTGGTATCTTCAAAAACTCCTGACCGGAGAAAAAGATGAGATTCCTGAAATTTTTTCCTTTGCTAATAGTATTGGTAATTTCTCTGTTTTTCCTGCATGGGAAATGCTTTGCTGAAGGAGAGCGATTTTCTTTACCTGAAATTTTTGAATATCCACCAGTTAAAGGAAGAGATCCTTTCTATCCTTTAGTTAGGAAAGAGGAAAAAGTCAGTAAGGTAACAGAACCAAAAAAAGTGGAGAAAAAACCTCTCCCGGTTGTAACTCATTCGGAATATAAGGTTGTAGGTATTGTATGGCGTGAGGGAGAAGGTATAGCCCTTATCAAAAAAGGAGAGAAAAGCTGGGTAGTAAAAGAAGGAATGGTTATAGATGGATTAAAAGTAGCTCGTATAGAAGGAGGGAGAGGAGAGGTTATACTTATAGGAAAAGACAGGATAATTAAATTGAAAATGTTGGAGATTTAGGAGAGCTAAATGAAAAGATGGATTAAACTTTTCTTTACAATTGGATTAGTTTTAGGTGTTATTATGTGGTGTTTCTCCTTGGGCTTAAGTGCCAGAGAAATTCCTATTGAAAAAAAACTTGTTTCCTTTGATTTTGAAAATATTGAATTGGAAGACGCTATACGCTTAATTTCAATTAAAGCCGGTATAGATGTGCTTATTGAGCCTGGGATTAAAGGGAAAGTTACAGCTCGTTTTGAGAAACCTGTACCCGTGCTTTATGCTCTTTCTGCTATTCTTTCCCCTTATGGTTTTACTTACTCAAGAGAGGGTAACATTATAAGGGTTATGAAAAAGCCCCTTCAACTTAAAAAGCGCACCTTCACCTTAAAGTATGCCCTTGCACAGGATATTATCC
>JAGGZA010000051.1 GCA_021162265.1 Candidatus Aerophobota bacterium
ATTCCATAACCATTGGTAAGACAGGAAGTGGGGTATCCGGGCATTCCTAAAATTATCTTTCCATCTATCATAGAAGCCAGAGTAGGTTTACCGGGTTTTACAGCAATACCATGGAACAAAACCTCTCCCATTTCTGAAATAGCTTCCCATATTAAATCTCGCTCACCCACTGAACTTCCTCCTGTGATAACCACCAGGTCATTTGAAAGGGCTTTTTTTAATCCATCGATAATACTACTCACCTCATCCTTTATCCTGGGTAGCATAACTGCCTCACAACCATTTTCTTCTACAAGAGCTGAAAGAGTAAAGGAGTTAACATCATATATTTTTCCCTTTTCCAGAGGTTCACCAGGAGAAACAATTTCGTTTCCGGATGAAACTATTGCAATTTTAGGTTTTACAAAAACCTCCACTTCCTTTTCTCCTAAGGCAGCAAGTACACCTATTTTGGCTGGGGTTAAAAAATCTTCTTTAAAAATAACCCTCTGCCCTTTCTTAATATCTCCACCGGCTGAAGAAACATTAGCTCCTGGATGAACAGGTCGATAGAACTTGATAATGCCATCTTTTTCTTCGCTTTCTGTATCTTCAACCATAACAACAGCATCTGCACCTGAAGGAAGAGGTGAACCAGTAGCAATCTGGATGCATTCGCCTCTTTGCACTGTTTTTTTGCTAAGCTCTCCTGCTGAAATAGAGCCAACTAATTTTAGTTTAACAGGTTCAAGGGTTTTAGCAGAGTAAGTATCCTCAGCTTTTACTGCATATCCATCCATTGCTGCTCTGGCAAAAGGAGGAACATCCACCATAGCTATTACATCCTTAGCTATAACCCTTCCTTTTGCCCTGGTAAGAGACAATTTCTCTGTCCTTTCAACTGGACAGATGTATGAATTAAGTATTTTTTTGCATTCTTCAAGAGAAAGCAATGATTTTAGAGGTCTCATTACCCCTTCACCTCCACTATAGCTCCTGTTGGACAAACTGAATAACAAATTCCACAGGACTGACAATTTATGGGATCAATATGAGCGAGATTATTTTCCAGCCAGCAAGCCTCATACGGACAGAACTTTACACATCTACCACAAGCTATGCAGGATTTCTGGCATATCTCGCGAGCCTTCTTTCCTTTATCAAGGGACAAACATTTTACTCTGTAGTTAACATCATCAAATTTCTCCAGGACAATTATATTTCGAGGACAAACATTTACACACCTACCACACCCTGTACACCGGGAAAAATCAACTTGAGGAAGACCATCTACCATTTTAATAGCATTAAAAGGACATTCTCTCTCGCAGTCACCAAATCCCAGGCAACCGTAAGAACAGGCACTATCTGCTCCCATCACAAGATTTGCAGCCCTGCAGGTCTCAACACCCCGATAAGTAGCCTTGGTTTCTTTTTGCGATTTTCCCGCTCCACATCTCACAAAAGCTACCTTTCTCTCAACTGCCTCAGATTCAACTCCCATTATCTGAGAAATCTTCTCAGCTACTTTGTTCCCTCCTGCAACACAGGCATTAGTGGGTGCTCCTTCCTTGACAATAGCCTCTGCCAGAGCACGACAGGAAGCAAACCCGCAGGCTCCACAGTTAGCACCTGGTAACTCTGCAAGGATTCTCTCTACCCTTGGGTCCTCTTCAACCTTGAATTTGTTATGGGCAACAGAAAGCATTATAGCAAAAAAAGCTGATAAAGCTCCCATACTTGTTATTGCTAAAAGAACTAAACTCATTCTTCCCTCCTGTTAGGCGGTGCCGATAAGCCCGGTAAATCCCATAAAAACAAGAGCAAGAAGGCCTGCTGTGATTAAAGTTATTGGAGCACCTCTTAGAGACTTCGGCACCTCAGCAAAATCAAGTTCTTCTCTGATAGCAGACATTAAAAGCATAACAAAGGTAAATCCCATTCCTGCTCCAAACCCGAATACTATGCTTTCAATAAAAGAATAATTTCTAAGTGGTATGAAAAGAGCCAGAAAGAGAATAGAACAGTTAGTAGTTATAAGAGGAAGATAAATTCCAAGAGCTCTGTAAAGAGAAGGGTTTGTTTTTCTGACAAACATTTCTATTAATTGAACAAGAGAGGCAATAACCAGAATATCAGATACATACTCCAGGAAAGGAAGGTTTAAACCTCTTATGATAAAAGTATTAATAATCCACACCACGGCTGCTGTAATAGTCATAACAAAGGTGGTAGCAAATCCCATTGCCGTTGCAGACTCAACTCTTCCTGTCACTCCCAGGAAAGGACATATACCTAAGAAGTAACGCAGGACAAAGTTGTTTACCAGAACTGCCCCAAGAAAAATTAAGACTAACCTTGTCAACATATCTGAAACTCCTTATGGATTTTTTTGCATGGCTGCTTTAACAAAATCCCTGAATAAAGGATGAGGATTCTGGGGTTTAGAGTTAAACTCAGGGTGAAATTGAGTAGCCACAAACCAGGGATGTTCAGGAATCTCAATTATCTCCACAAGGTCTTTTTCGGGATATATACCAACTATTTTCAAACCAGCTTTTTTTAAAATTTCCCTGTATTTATTGTTAAATTCGTAACGGTGTCTGTGTCTTTCATATATTACCGGTCTTTTATACGCTTTTCCACTAAAACTATCCATTTCTATTCTGCATTCATACTCACCAAGCCTCATCGTTCCTCCCTTGTCTTTAATCTCTTTTTGTTCCGGGAGTAAGTCAATCACAGGATGGGGAGTATCAGGGTCAAATTCTGTAGAATTTGCTCCCCTGAGATTAGCCACATTCCGAGCAAATTCAATTGTTGAACAATGCATTCCAAGACATATCCCTAAAAAGGGAATACCATTCTCTCTGGCAAACCGAACTGCCCTTATCTTTCCTTCTATTCCTCTTAAACCAAATCCTCCAGGGACAAGAATACCCTGGAAAGAAGCTAACCTATCTTCTGCTCCCTCGGTTATTTCCTCTGCCTCTATCCACTCAAGACATACCTTTCCGTCGTTTGCTGCGCCAGCGTGGGTAAAAGCTTCAATAATACTTTTATAAGCATCCTTCATCTTTACATACTTTCCAACTATGGCTATCTTTACCCTTCTCTTTGCACTGTTAACTTTGTTAACCCATCTTTCCCAATCCTTGAGGTCCTCCTTTCTATTCTTTAAATTCAGCCGCCTCATAATTTTCTCAGTCAAACCTTCCTTTTCAAACCTGAGAGGAACTTCATATATATTATTTACATCAATAGCCTGGATTACATTTTCTTCTTCCACATTACAAAAAAGAGAGATTTTTCTTCTCGCCTCTTCGGTTAAAGGTATCTGGGTGCGACAAAGAATAAAATCAGGCTGGATACCTATTTCCCTGAGTCTTCCCACGCTGTGCTGGGTGGGTTTTGTCTTGAGCTCCCCTGCTGAAGGAATATAGGGAACAAGAGTAAGATGAATAAATAGAGTATTCTCCCTGCCTTTTTTTAACCTGAATTGCCTTATAGCCTCTAAGAAAGGCAAAGATTCAATATCTCCAACTGTCCCTCCAACCTCAACTATAACCACATCTGGTCTGTCTCTAACTGCCACTTCTATCATTCTGCTTTGAATTTCATCGGTTATATGAGGAATTACCTGAATAGTCCTCCCCAGATAATCCCCTCTCCTTTCCTTTTCTATTACAGAGCTATAAATCTGACCGGCTGTAGCATTGTTATAATAAGAAAGATTTACGCATACAAACCTCTCATAATGCCCAAGATCAAGGTCAGTTTCTGCTCCATCCTTTGTCACAAAAACTTCTCCATGCTGGTAAGGATTCATAGTACCAGGATCGACATTTATGTAAGGATCGAATTTCAACATACTTACCTTGAATCCTCTGCTTTTAAGCAACGTTCCAATAGAAGCTGAAGCTATGCCTTTTCCCAAAGAGGAGAGAACTCCTCCTGTTACAAAAATGTACTTTGTCACTTTACCTGCCTTTTAATTCCTCTTCCATTTGATGGATCTCTCTGACTAACGTACTAAGCATCTCTTCTTTTCTAACCTTATTTAAGAGACGACCGTTCTTAAACAAGACACCCCCTTGCCTGGTACAGGCTATACCAATATCAGCTTCCATCGCTTCTCCTGGTCCATTCACCTCACATCCCATAATTGCTATTTTAATGGATGAAGTTATTCCATCTATTGCTTTTAGCACTTTCTGGCTGAGTAAGCGCACATCTCCTTTGCATCGTCCACAGGTAGGGCAGGTTATAAGAACTGGTCCAAATTCAGCAAGGTGTAAATATTTAAGTATTTTGTAGGCCACCTTTATCTCCTCGACAGAGCTATCGGTGAGAGAAACACGAATAGTATCACCAATACCCTCGTTTAACAGTGCTCCAATTCCAATAGCAGATTTAATAATTCCCTCGGAAGGAGGACCCGTAGCAGTAATTCCAAGGTGAATGGGATAAGGAATTTTTTCAGCAATCATCTTATTAGATAAAATAGTCACTGGAACCTCAGAAGATTTAAGGGAGACAACTATATCTTCAAATCCATTGCTTTCCAGCATTTTTACACACTCAAGAGCAGAGTTAACCATACCCTCTGCTATAATGCGAAACCTCTCCTCCCCACTCCATCCTGAAGTGGATAGTTTTTTAATAAAACTCCTGGAAAGAGAGCCTGAATTAACTCCTACCCTTAGAGGAATATTTTTCTCTTTTGCCTTTTCCGCCACAAGGAGTATTTCTCGAGGACTTAAATTGCCAGGATTAATTCTTACCTTATCTACTCCTCTATCTATAGCCTCAAGAGCCAGCCTGTAGTTAAAGTGGACATCGGCAATTAAAGGAACACGGACCTCATTCTTAATAATGGATATATTTCTTGCTGCTTTTATACTGGGTATAGCTAACCTGACTAATTTTGCTCCTGCTTCCTTAAGACTTTTTATCTCAGCAATTAGCTCTTCCACATTAAGTGGATTTGTTTTTGCCATACCCTGTACAACAGGCGGAAACCCCCCTCCTATTTTCACCCCATTAATCTGAACTACCCTGCTTTTTCTCTTCATAGAACTCTCGATAGAAAGGTCAGGCTTTTTAAAAAAAGCCTGACCTTCTTAAACAAATAATGTTGGATAAGATAATTACTTTTTTCACTCTTAAAAAACCAAAAAATCTAATAATTTATTAAGGGTAGGTCTTATTTTGGCTCTTTCAACTACCATATCAATCATTCCGTGCTTGATGAGCGACTCAGATCTCTGGAACCCCTTAGGCATTTGTTGCTTAATAGTTTGTTTTATTACACGAGGACCAGCAAACCCTAAGAGTGCCCCTGGCTCTGCTATAATTATATCTCCTATACTGGCAAAGCTGGCCATTGCCCCTCCCATAGTGGGATTGGTAAGAACAGAAATATATAGTCCTCCTTTGCTCTTAAACTCCCCTATGGCTGAAGCTACTTTTGCCATTTGCATAAGAGAAACAACGCCTTCGTGCATCCGGGCTCCTCCACCTGATCCTGAAATAATTATAAGAGGAATATTCTTCTCCGCAGCTTTATCTGCTATAAAAACTATCCTTTCCCCCATTACTAAACCCATACTTCCTCCCATAAATCCAAAATCAGTTACTGCTATCGCTACCTGTTTTCCTTCTATCTTACCCTCGCCTATCAGGATAGCCTCATCCAGTCCTGTTTTTCCCTTCCCCTTCTTCAGCTTCTCCTCGTATCCGGGAAAATTAAGTGGATTAACCGAGGGCAAAGAGGAGTTGTACTGTATAAAACTCCCTTCGTCTAATGTAATTTCTATCCTTTTCCAGGCACCAATATAAAAGTGATAACCACACTTGGGACAGACACGAAAATTTTCATCAAGTGTCTTATTATAGATAATTTCTGAACAGTTAGTGCATTTGGTCCACAACCCATCAGGAACGTCTATTTTCTTTTTGCCCTTCTTTATACGGTTGTAAGTTTTCTGAAACCATCCCATAAATTAAACTTACCTCTTGGAAGTTTGTGGTTTAGCCCTGGCACCCCTTAATCCTGGCTTTTTCCTTTCCTTCATTCTGGGATCCCGGGTGATAAGACCGGCCTTCTTTAAAGTTTTTCTGAGTTCAGGATTAATCTTGGATATTACCCTGGAAATTCCCAATCGGACAGCCTCAGCTTGACCTGTTAACCCTCCTCCTTTAACCTGAGCTTTAACATCAAACCTTCCTATAAAATCAACCAGTTGCAAAGGCTGGCGAATCACTCTCCTGTAACCTTCCCGGGGAAAATAATCTTCAAATTTACGCTCATTAATTATTATCTCTCCCTTACCTGCTTTCATCCATACCTTGGCAACAGCTTCCTTCCTTTTTCCTGTTGCATAATAACTATCATCTGTTTGCATATATCTTTTTACTCCTTGAAAATTTATTAATTTTATTGCTATATTAAATAGCAAAAAATTATTATTCGTCAAATTTATTGGGCTTTTCAGCTAAAGAGAAAGACTTTCCCCGGACATAATCCGCTCATCCTTTGTAATATTATAAACATCCTCCAAAAGCTTAATGTGAGTGCGGGTCTGAGACACATCCCGCCTCGCAAACATCCTCTTTTGAGTCTTAACAACTGCAGGAAGATGATGTTCTGTTACCTGACCGAAACTCCGAGCATAATTACAGAAACTGGGAACGTTGGTAGTGACAAATCCATATACATAGCTTGCCACTCCTATAATTTTACCTGTAAAAATACTGGTGTTTATAGCAGTCTTGGAATAATCACCAATTATACATCCTAAAAATTGCATGCCTGTGCGGACTTTTCTACCCTGATATCTTATAGTTACCTCTCCATAAGTATTTTTAAGATTGGAAACAGAAGTTCCGGCTCCCATGTTCACCCAGCTTCCAATCCAGCTGTGTCCCAGGAACCCATGATGTTGCTTGTTAGAGTAAGGCTCTATAACTGAACATTCAACTTCCCCTCCCACCTTACAGTTATGAGCAATGTGGCAGGTGTGTTTTATGCTGGTTCTTTCAATAATTCTGCAATTCTTACCAATATAAACAGGACCTTTCAAATAAACAAAAGGGAAAATTTTTGTATTGTCATCTATTATTATAAATCCATCCTCTGTATCCATACAGGATGTTGGATGAATATCTACATTATTGCCAACAAACAAACCAGGCGAAATCTCCCTGAAATCTTTCTTAAGTTCTTCAAGATTTTCCTGAAAATACCGTTGATTATATTTAACAATGTCAAAAGGGTAATTAATAAGAGGAAACTTCTCTTCCAGAAAACTATAATCCTGTTCCCGCAGAAAATTTGTTAAAGAAAACTCATTAAATTTAGTTAAATCAAATTTTAGACGAGGGAAAAAGGCAAAGACTATTCTTGAATCATTTTCTGCAAGAAAGGGACTGCCTTCACCTGTTAAACCTAATATTTGTTCAAGGATACTATTCACCGGTGGGAAAGAGGCATTTATGAAGAGAACACTTTCCTCGTTAAGTGGAGAGTTTGGGAAATCCTCTTTGTAAAAATCTCTAAGATACTCGCGCAAAATATATGATACTTTCAACCCCTTTTTCTTTACTAAACTATAAAGATTGGTACCACAAAGACTTATCCCAAAGGCACCCCTGGTTAAAGTTACAGGTCTTAACTCCCCTGCCAGATAATCTTCAAAAATAATGACCTGCATCTTACTCCACCGTTACGCTTTTAGCGAGATTTCGTGGTTTGTCCACGTCACACCCCCTCAAAACAGCAATATAGTAAGCAAGAAGTTGAAGAGGAATAACTGAAAGAACAGGAGCAAGAAAATGAGGAGCAGGGGGAACACTGAATTTAAAATCACTAACTTCATCCATTTCATGATTCGCTTCTGTAATTATTGAAATTATCCTTCCTTTTCTTGCTTTTATTTCAGCCACATTGGATTTAACTTTATCAAGTATACAAC
>JAGGZA010000127.1 GCA_021162265.1 Candidatus Aerophobota bacterium
AGAAGAAGAAGAGTTGAAAAAGCTGGGAGATGAGATTTCTGATCTCGAAAAGGAAATAAAAGAAAAAGAGGAGGAGATACAGAAGCTTAAAAGCAGGTAGGACTGTATTGAAAAATATATCCAGAGTTATTCTTTACACAGATGGTGCTTCTCTTGGCAATCCGGGAAAAGCAGGAATAGCTTTTATACTCTATACTCCTGAGCATAGATTGATAAGAGAAGGAAGTTGGTTTATTGGAAGTACCACTAACAATGTAGCAGAGTATCTTGCATTAATTTACGGTATGCAGGAAGCGTTGGATGTAGGGGCAAGAAAACTTATCTGCTACAGCGATAGTCAGCTTTTGGTCCGTCAGCTTCAGGGAAAATACAGGGTCAGAAATGAGAATCTTCTGTTGTTTTACAGGCAGATAAAGTATCTGGAGAAGTTTTTTGAAGGAGTTGAATACCGTCATATCCCGAGAGAAAGAAATATGAAAGCTGATAAGTTGGCCAAGGAAGCTGCAGAGAGGATGAGAGAATGGGTGACTACGGAGAAAGAGTTCTCTGAGGAAAGTCCGGGCACCTTGAGTGACACTGGGTAACGCCCAGAGGGGGTGACCCCTGGAAAGTGCCACAGAAACCATACCACCTGGTAGCTATAGCTGTCAGGAAAGGGTGAAAAGGTGGGGTAAGAGCCTACCAGCAGAGGAGTGATCCTCTGGTTGGGTAAACCCTGTCAGGTGCAAGGCCAAGTAGGAGGTTTAACCTCGGGTGGGCCGCTTGAGGTCCAGGGTAACCTGGATCCCAGATAAATGGTCACCGCCGAGATTATTTTCTCGGTAACAGAACCCGGCTTACACTTCCCTCATCCTCTCTGGTTTTTTGAAAGAGCAAGCCATTTTTGTAGTTTTGTAGCCTCTGGTAAAAAATTATCGCTACGGGGAGATGAAAAGTATTTTTTTGTAATTTGAGCAAGAAAATACAAAAAGGAGAAGATAGATGAAGAAATGGTGGAAGATTTTAGTAGGGGCGGTAGCTACCGCTGTTGGGATATGGCTAATAGTTATTTTTGCAGTGCAGGTCTTACAGTTTTTACAGGGAATTGTGGGAATTGCTGCAGCAGTGGCTGGTATCGTAGTTCTTACAATTGGAATTAGCGAACTGAAGGATTAGGGATTAAGTGAAAATTTAATAACGAGGTGAGTAAAAATGGCTCATAAGAAAGGTCAGGGTCATTCTTCCAATGGTCGTGAAAGTGCCTCGAAAAGATTGGGAGTGAAAGCTTTTGGTGGAGAGTTTGTTAAAGCTGGAACTATTCTGGTACGTCAACGGGGAACAAAATTTCATCCGGGAATAAATGTAGGAAAAGGACGCGATGATACTCTTTTTGCCAAGATTGATGGATATGTAAAATTCTCTTCTAATAGAAGAGTAAATGTTTATGATAAGCTTTAGTTTTCGAGAGGTTTAAGGAGGTAGATTTGAAGGTAAGGATATTCACGCCCGGTCCTACTCCACTTCCACAGGAAGTTAAACTCTCTCAGGCAAGGGATATTATCCACCACAGGACTCCGGAATTCTCTGAAATTTTCAGGAAGGTTTGCGATGGACTGAAGTATGTTTTTCAGACTAAAAATGACGTTCTCGTTTTTTCCTCTTCAGGTACCGGGGCTATGGAAGCTGTAATAGCTAATCTTTTTTCTTGGGGAGATGAAGTTCTGGTAGTAAGTGGAGGTAAGTTTGGAGAAAGATGGACAGAGATAAGTAAAGCTTTTGGCTTAAAAGTAGATACCATAGATGTAGATTGGGGAAGAGCACCAGACCCTCTGCAGATTGAGAAAAAGCTGCAAGAGAACAAAAAGATAAAGGCTGTTTTCACCCAGCTCGTTGAGACAAGCACGGGTGTTGTTTATGATGTAAAGGGTATAAGCAGCGTGGTTAATAAATCCTCTGCAGTGCTTGTAGTTGATGCTATAAGTGGTCTCGGAGCACAGACTCTTTTCACCGACGAGTGGGGAGTTGATGTAGTGGTAGCAGGTTCTCAGAAGGGTCTTATGTTACCTCCAGGTCTTTCATTTGTTTCTCTCTCTACCAGAGCTTGGCAACTTGTAGACAATGCTTCTCTCCCAAGGTATTACTGGGATTTTAAAAAGGCAAGAGCTTCTCTTTCCAGAGGTCAGACTCCCTTTACCCCTTCTGTTTCTCTTATCTGTGCGCTTGAGGAATCTCTTACTTTAATAAGAGAAGAAGGTCTTGCTAATGTAATTAACAGGCATCGTATATTTGCTGAGGCTGTACGTAAGGCAGTTTCCTGCTTGGGTCTGAAGATTTTTGGTAATCCTCCTTCTAATGCGGTTACTGCTATTTCAGTTCCTACCGGTATTGATGCAGAGAAATTGAGGAAGAAGATGCAGGATGATTTTGGTATTGTAATAGCCGGTGGTCAGGCGCATCTTTCAGGGAAGATAGTGAGGATTGCTCATCTGGGATGGATGGATAAGATTGATATTATTGGTGTTATTTCTGCTCTCGAGATGTCTCTGTTCCAGCTTGGATACGGTGTGGAATTGGGAAAAGCATCTAAGGCTGCGCAAGAGGTTATAACAGGAAATATTATTTAAGTTACCAGGAGTCAAAATGAGAGTTTTGATAACTGATTCTCTTGCCGAGGAAGGTATAAGAAAGCTCAAGGAAGAGGGTTTTGGAGTTACGCATAGAAAGGATGTAGATGAAGAGGAGCTTGTTAAGATTATCCCCGACTATGTTGCCCTTATTATCCGCAGTGGCACAAAGGTGACAGAGAGGGTAATTAATGCAGCTTCAAATTTGAAAGTGATTGGCAGAGCAGGAACCGGGATTGATAATATTAATATAGAAGCAGCTACAAGGAGAGGGATTGTAGTTATGAATACACCTGAGGGTAACACAATTTCAGCTGCGGAACACACGATATCTATGCTTCTTTCTCTTTCCAGGAATATCCCTCAGGCTAATCTCTCTTTAAAAAAAGGTATATGGGATAGAAAGAAGTTCATGGGGACCGAGGTTTACGGAAAGACCCTGGGAATTATTGGTCTTGGCAGAATTGGAAGCGAGGTGGCAAAGAGAGCCCGCTGTCTGGGTATGAAAGTTACAGCATATGACCCTTTTATTACTAAAGAGAAGGCAGAGGAGATAGGAGCAGTTCTTTGTGAATTTGACGATCTTCTTTCTTCAGCTGATTACCTTAGTGTTCATACTCCTTTAACCGATCACACAAGAGGTCTTATAGGCGAAAGGGAATTTTCCCTGATGAAAAGGGGTATCAGGATAATAAACTGTGCTCGAGGAGGAATAATAGATGAAGACGCACTTTATGAGGCTCTTAAGAGTGGAAAGGTAAAAGGTGCTGCTCTTGACGTTTTTGAGAGGGGTAAGCCTTTTGGTAGTCCTCTTTTAGAGCTTGATTCGGTAATAGTAACTCCTCATCTTGGTGCCTCTACGGAGGAGGCTCAGGCAAGGGTAGCGGTGGAGATTGCAACTCAAATTGCCGATGTTCTTAAAAGGGGTATAATAAAAAATGCTGTGAATATCTTATCCCTTTCCCCTCATTTGAAGAAAAAAATTGGAGGTTATCTTTCCCTGATAGAGAGAATAGGGAGTCTTTCTGCTCAACTAATGGAAGGTAATCTCAGAGGGGTGGAGGTTATCTATAGAGGAGAGTTAGCCGAATACGAGGTTAAACCTTTAACAGTTTCTCTTATAAAGGGTCTTCTGGGATTTGTATTAAAAGAGGATGTAAACTATGTTAATGCTCCTGTTTTGGCAAAGGAAAGGGGCATTGAGATATCGGAGGTTAAGACTACAGAGAAAAAGGAGTACTCAAGTCTTATAGAAGTAAAGATAGTTAGCGACAGGGGAGAACTTAAAATTGAAGGAACAGTTCTTGAGAGGAAAATACCCTATATTGTGAAGGTAAATGATTGCTCTTTGGAATTTATCCCGCAGGGTTATCTTTTAGTTTGCAATAGTGTAGATAAACCGGGAGCAGTTGGGAAGATAAGCACTCTTCTTGGTAATTATGGGATAAATATCGCAGGCTTGAGAATGGGAAGGTCTGCACCAGGGGAAGAAAATCTGTCTGTTTACACTCTGGATACCTCTCCTACCTCTGAAGTCATAGAGGCTCTGCGCAGGATAAAAGAAGTACTTAAAGCAAAACTGGTTCATCTGTAGTAAAATAAAAAAATTTATAATGATGTCTGCTAAAAATTTAAAAAAAGAAGGTTTTTTCTCCGAATTGGACAAAACAGGTGTAGTCGAGAAGGTTCCTCCTAATTCCTTAGAAGCTGAGCGGTGTGTTCTTGGAGTGATGCTTCTGGAGAAGGAAGCTATACCAAAGGTGATTCAGGTATTAGACCGTTCCGAAGTTTTTTATTCAGATATTCACAGGATAATATATGAAGGCATCTTAAAATTGTTTGATTCCAGCAAGCCTGTGGATTTGATTACTTTAAGAGAGGAGTTTCGCAAACAGGGGAAATTAGAAAAAATAGGAGGTTCGTCTTACCTTGTTGACTTAATTAATTCGGTTATTACAACAGCAAATGTGGAGTATTATGCCAATGTTATCAAAGAAAAGTATATCCTTAGAGAACTTTTAAAAGCATCTTATGAGATATCCAATTTATCTTATGAGGATTCACTCGATCTGGAGGTTATCTTAGATAAAGCTCAAAGTTTGATTTTTAACGTTGCCCAGCATATAACGAGAAGTTCCTTTTCTCACATAAAGGAAGTTTTAACTAAAACATTTGAACATATAGAGGCTGTTTATCAGAGAAAGGAACAGGTTACAGGTATCCCAACAGGATTTATTGACCTTGACAGGTTAACCTCTGGATTACAGAATTCTGACCTTGTTGTTGTAGCAGGAAGACCTTCTATGGGGAAAACAGCGTTTGCTCTAAATATAGTTCAATACGCTGCTATACAGGTTGGTGTTCCCTGTTTAATATTTAGCCTGGAAAGTGCTAAGGAACAGCTTGTAGAAAGGATGCTTTGCTCAGAGGCGAAAGTTAACAGTCAGAAGCTTAGAACTGGTTTTTTATCCGAAGAAGATTGGTCCAGGTTAACCGATGCTGCAGCACTTTTGGCTGAGGCACCGATTTATATAGATGATACTCCTAATATCTCAGTTATGGAAGTCAGGGCTAAGGCTCGGAGGTTAAAGGCGGAAAAAGATATAAAACTTGTGGTGGTGGATTATCTTCAGTTAATGGCTGGAGACCGCAGGGCTGAGAATAGACAGCAGCAGATTTCAGAGATATCAAGGAGTTTAAAGGCACTTGCAAAGGAATTAAATGTTCCTGTAATAGCTATCTCACAGCTTTCAAGAGCAGTTGAACAACGGGAGGATAAAAGGCCCCGTCTTTCAGATTTAAGGGAATCAGGAGCCATAGAGCAAGATGCAGATGTAGTTATGTCTCTTTATAGAGATTATTATTATTCACATCAACAGGAAGATGAAAAAAAGGCTGAGGTTATCATTAATAAGCAACGCCGGGGACCGGTGGATACAGTAAGGCTTACATTTTTTAGTGAATATACCCGTTTTGAAAACCAAAAAACCTGAAAAGGAGAAAAAGGTTGAATATTGTAGTTGTTGGAACTCAGTGGGGGGATGAGGGTAAGGGTAGAGTTATTGACCTTTTAGCAAGAAAAGTAGATGCAGTGGTGAGGTATCAGGGCGGGAGTAATGCAGGTCACACTGTAGTGGTAAATAAGGAAAAGTTTGTTTTTCATCTTATTCCCTCAGGGATTCTTCATCCTGGTAAGAAAGCTATTATTGCCAATGGAGTGGTAGTGGACCCGGAGCAACTTCTAAAGGAAATAGGGGAGTTGCAGGAAAGAGGAATATCAATGGATAATCTTTATGTATCTGCTAACTCTCATGTTGTTATGCCTTATCATAAGGATGTTGAAAAGTGGGAAGAAGCTTTAAGAGGCAAAAGTAAAATAGGAACAACTGGTAGAGGAATAGGTCCTGCTTACGCTGACAAAGCAGCAAGGAGAGGGATAAGAATGGGCGACTTGTTGGAAAGAGAAACTCTGAAAGAAAAACTGAGTTTTAATCTTAAAATATACAAAAGTCTTTTAGGAATTACCTACTCCAGGAAGGAGATTTTAGAAAAGTTCCTGGAATATGGAGAAAAACTGAGAAAGTACATTACAGATACTTCTTTATTTATTTATAATTTAATGAGAGAAGGAAAGGATATCCTGTTTGAAGGAGCTCAGGGTACTTTACTGGACATAGACCATGGAACTTATCCTTATGTTACATCCTCTAATTCTGCTGCAGTGGGAGTTTGCGCGGGTTGTGGTATCAGTCCCCGAAGTATCTCGAAGATTATAGGAGTGGCTAAGGCTTATACTACCCGTGTGGGAGAGGGTCCTTTCCCGACCGAATTGAAAAATGAAATAGGGTCTTTGCTTCAGGAGAGGGGAAACGAATATGGTGCTACTACGGGAAGACCTCGCAGGTGTGGATGGTTTGATGGGGTTGCCTTAAGATATGCTACCCGGGTAAATGGTTTAGATGAGCTTATTTTAACCAAGCTGGATATTCTGGACAAGCTGGACAAAGTTAAGATATGTGTGGCCTATAAGTTCAGGGGCAAGATAATTCAAGACTTTCCCAATAGATTTATTATGTGGAGGGAGTGCGAACCCATATATGAAGAGATGGAAGGATGGAAAGAGGATACCTCAAAGGTTACCTCGTATAAAGATTTACCGGTAGCAGCGAGGAATTATGTTAAGAAAATAGAACAGATAGGAAAAGTTCCTATTCGTCTTCTTTCTGTAGGTCCTCAAAGGGAAGAGATGTTTGCTACACCTTGATCGGGTACTTCATTCAGGAATTCAGGAGGTTCCTCTCTGAGGTTGTGAAAAGTCCTCTTACTCCCCCTTTTTCTCTTGACGTAGCGTATATTTTTAATATAAATAAGAGTGAAATTACCCAAAAAGGGGGAAGGTATGTTTAACAGGTTTACCGAAAGAGCAAGAAGAGTTATTCTTTTAGCAAGAGAAGAGGCTAAAAGATTAGATCATGATTATCTTGGAACCGAACACCTTCTTCTCGGCCTCATAAGAGAGGGAGAAGGAGTTGCAGCTTTAGCTCTTCAAAATATGGGGATAGACCTTGAGCATGTCCGTCATGAAGTAGAGAAAGCTGTGGGGAGAGGTGGAGGTTCTTTGTTCCTGGGGCAGATTCCTTTTACTCCACGAGCTAAAAAAGTTTTGGAGTTAGCGGTAACTGAGGCTCGAAATCTGGGCCATAATTACATTGGAACCGAACACCTTCTTCTCGGCCTCATAAGAGAGGGAGAAGGAGTTGCAGCTCAAATACTTACCAATCTGGGAGCAGATCTTGAAAGAGTACGTGAAGAAGTTGTGGCTCTTTTAGGTGAGAAGGTTTCTGTAGAAAGAGCCCCTCAGCCCACCAATACTCCTACCCTTGACCGATACGGTAGAGATCTTACTGAACTTGCACGGAACGGAGAACTTGACCCTGTGATAGGAAGAGAAAAGGAAATTGAAAGGGTAATACAGATATTGTCACGGAGAACAAAGAATAATCCGGTGCTGATTGGAGAAGCGGGTGTTGGTAAAACAGCTATTGCTGAGGGAATTGCCCAAAGAATAGTGGAAGGCTCACTTCCTGAACCTCTTTTAAACAAAAGGCTTGTTACCATTGAACTGGGCTCAGTTGTTGCGGGAACAAAATATAGGGGTGAGTTTGAGAAACGAATGGAAAGAATTTTAAATGAGATCAGGAAAGCTAAAAATATTATTCTTTTTATTGACGAGATTCACACTCTGGTTGGAGCAGGTGCAGCAGAAGGAGCTATAGATGCTTCAAATATTTTAAAGCCGGCTCTTGCCAGAGGAGAGCTCCAGTGCATAGGAGCTACTACTCTTGATGAGTACAGGAAGTATATTGAACGAGATGAAGCTCTGGAGAGAAGATTCCAGACAGTGATGGTAAACGAACCCACAGTTAAGGAGACTATTGAGATATTAAAAGGGTTAAGGGATCGTTACGAAGCTTTTCATCGTGTTAAGATAAGTGATGAGGCTTTGAAGGCAGCGGTGAAGCTTTCCCATCGTTACATTCAGGGTCGTTTCCTTCCTGATAAAGCTATTGATGTTATGGATGAGGCTGCTGCCAGAGTGAGGTTACAGAGTAGTGTTAGACCAAAAAAACTTAAAAGTGTAGAAAGCGAGCTGGAACAAATCAGGAAGGAGAAAGAAGCTGCTATAAAAGCTCAGGAGTTTGAGAAAGCTGCAAAACTAAGGGACAAGGAGAAGAATTTAAGACATATCCTTATGGAAGAAAAAACCCAGTGGGAACAGGAGAAGGGTAAAAAATTTGAAGAAGAGGTTGTAACGGAAAAGGATATAGCTTATATTGTTTCCAGTTGGACAAATATTCCTGTTCGAGATTTAACCGAAGAGGAGTCAAGACGTCTTTTACGAATGGAAGAGGCTCTTCATAAGAGAATGGTTGGGCAGGAAGATGCTATAAAGGCGGTATCTCAGTCAATACGCCGTGCTCAGGCAGGAGTAAAGAATATAAGACGTCCTATTGGATGTTTTATGTTTCTTGGTCCAACCGGTGTAGGTAAAACTGAACTCGCAAGAAGCTTAGCCGAGTTTCTATTTGGCGATGAGGATGCTATGATTCGTCTTGATATGTCGGAGTACATGGAAAAATTTACCGTTTCACGTTTAACTGGTGCTCCTCCTGGGTACATCGGGTATGAAGAAGGTGGTGAGTTAACTGAAAAGGTAAGGCGAAGACCTTATTCGGTTATTCTTCTGGATGAGATTGAGAAGGCTCATCCTGATGTTTTCAATATACTACTCCAGATTATGGAAGATGGCAGACTTTCTGACAATCTTGGACACACTGTTGATTTTAGAAATACAGTGTTAATCATGACTTCTAACCTGGGTGCTGAGCAGATAAGAAGTGATTCCAGTGTTGGATTTCGTTCGACGGAAGGTGGAATGAGTTATGATGAGATGAGAAATAAAGTTCTTTCAGAATTAAGACGGCACTTCAGACCGGAATTTTTAAATAGGTTAGATGAGGTTATTGTTTTCCATCCTCTTTCCAGGGAAGAGATAAAGAAAATTGTTGATCTTATGTTAGACGAGGAGAAGGGTCTCTTGAAGGAGAGAGATATTAAGTTAGAGGTAACTCCCGAGGCAAGAGATCTCATAGCTGATGAAGGATACGATCCTGATTTTGGTGCTCGTCCTTTAAGAAGAGCTATCCAGAGATTAATTGAGAATCCTCTTTCCGAGGAGATTTTGCAGGGTAAGTTTAAAGGTGGAGACACTGTAGTTGTTACAGTTAAAGAAGGTCAGATAACATTCCAGAGGAAAAAGGAAAAGGCCAAAGTTTAATGAGAAAAATATTTAAATGAAGAAAAACTGTTTTTCCCCCTCCTTAAAAAAGGAGGGGGGTTTTATTAAAGTTAAAAAAATAGGTTTATTTTTTGCTACCTTTTTTCTAATTTTATCCTTTTTTTCTTTGCCCAACGCTTTAGCCAGCCTTCCTGTTATTCAGATAAAAATACAGGGTAACAGGGTTATAAAGGAAGATGAGATAAGGAAGGTTCTTGCTGGTCCAGGATTTTCTTTTTCAGAGGAAAAAGTAAGAGAGCAGATGCAGGCTATTTATAATATGGGGTACTTTTTTAGTGTAAAAGTATTAAAGGAAGAAATAACCAGGGGAATTATTCTTACCTATGAAGTTGAAGAGTATCCTGTGGTGAACAACATAGAGTTTAATGGAGTAGGAAGCGGTGAGGTTAAAAAACTTAAATCTCTAACCACGCTTGAGATAGGTAAACCCTGGAATTACAGAAAAGCTGAAGAGAGTAGAAAAAAGATTCTTGATTATTTTAAACATATAGGGTATACCCAGGCAAAAGTTAATTTTTCACCTCCTTTAAAGGGAAATGTAAAGGGAAATGAGAAAGGCACAGCTGTTTTCTTTATTGAAAAAGGACAGAGAGCAAGGGTAATAGAAGTGGAGATATCCGGGAATCTTTTCTTTGAAGATACAAAGATTCGTTCTTGGATGCGAACAAGATTTAAAAGATATTTTGATCCGGAGGTTTTAAAAAAAGATATAAAGCGAATAGTTGATGAGTATCAAAAAAATGGTTTTTACTTTGCAAGAGTAAAAATAGCAGCTCTCGATTTTTCTGAAAGGTATAGAACAAGATGGATCAGGGTATTTCTCCAGATAGATGAGGGTGCAAGATATAGAATGGGCAGGTTAAGTATAAGTGGTAATAGTGTTTTTTCGGATAGTGAGATAAAAATAGGCTTCAGGCCAAAAGAGGGGGATATATTTGATACTCAGAAGATAAAGGATAGCATTAGAAAAATTCAAAAAATGTACGGGCAAAGAGGGTATCTTTATGTAGTTATTGATAATAATCTTCATTTTGACAGGAATAGAAGAACTGTGGATGTAAAACTCCTCATAAAAGAAGGTACTCAGGTCAATGTAGGTAAGATAAAGATAGAAGGAAATAATGTCAGTAAAGAAAGGATATTCAAACATACTATTCTTCTAAAACAAGGTGATGTTTTCAATATAGATAAGATGATAGAAAGCTGGAGAAGACTGTACAATCTTGGATTTTTTGAAAAGGTTGATATGGAGCCTGTGAGGACCACTGATCCCTCAATTATGGACCTTCTTGTAAAAGTTAAGGAAAGAGAGAGGTCTGGTAAGTTCCTTTTAGGGACAAGTTACAGCTCCAGTATGGGTCTTGCAGGATTTGTACAATTTTCCAAGGATAATTTGTGGGGTCAGGGTAAGATGTTAAGTATTGATTGGGAATTTGGTCAAAGGAAGAATAATTATCAGCTCAATTACGTTGATAGATGGTGGAGAGATACTTCCACAAGATTAGAATTTAATCTTTACAATAAGGCGTACAAGTTTTACGAGGATAGCGAAGGTTATGCTAAGACAGATACAGGTATTGGTATTAGTTTAGGACGTCCCTGGTTCAGCAATTTCACCTTCTTTTTAGATTTAGAAAGTAAAAAAACGGTGATAAGTTCTATTGAAGGGAAAAAACTTCCTTCTGGTTTAGTAGAAGGGGAAAGTGCTTACCAGAGCGTGAAACCCTCTCTTTTATGGGATTCCCGTGTCAGAGATGAGGCTTTTAATCCTTACAAAGGATTATATACTTTACTTTCAGTGGAAAAAAGTGGTGGATTTCTGGGTGGAGATGTGGATTTCACCAAATATTATACTGAGGTAAGAAGTTATTACCGCTATGGAAAGTTCTGGAAATTACCCTCCCTGGCTTTAAGACTGAGGGGAAGATGGGGAGACAATCTACCTCTTGATGAGGAGTTCTACATAGGAGGTCAGGATACCCTGAGAGGATATGAGATTAACGAGTTCAGGGGATCTAAGGTTTTATTGGGAACAGTGGAGGTAAGAATACCGGTTAGCAATAATTTCCTGAGTTATTTGTTTGTTGATGCCGGAAGGATACAAAATACTAATATTGAAGAAAAAATTGGTTATGGATTTGGTGTAAGGCTCAATACTCCTATTGGTGTTCTTCGTTTTGATTATGGAATTAGCGAAGAAGGAGAACCTCATTTTTACTTTGGAATGGGAGATGTATTTTAGGGGGTAGATAATGATGCAGGTGGGTGATGTAAATATTAAGGTAGTAAAGGGTGACATAACCGAGCAAGAGGTAGAAGCTATTGTAAATGCAGCTAACAATCATTTTATAATGGGCGGAGGTGTTGCAGGAGCAATTAAAAGGAAGGGTGGAAAGATTATAGAGGATGAAGCTGTAGCTCAGGGGCCAGTTGAGGTTGGAGAAGCTGTGATAACCTCAGGAGGAAAACTCCCTGCCAGGTTTGTAATTCATGCCTCTACCATGGGTATGGATTTTAAAACAAGTGCTGAGAAGATAAAAGCTGCAACTTTTAACGCTCTAAAAAAAGCGGAGGAGAAGGGGATAAAGCAACTTGCTTTTCCAGCTCTTGGTTGTGGAGTTGGAAGATTTTCGGTGAGAAAGGCAGCAGAGATTATGATAGAGCAAATAAAGAGTTATATAAATGAAAATCCTTCAACTTGCATAAGAGAAGTTATTTTTGTTCTTTACACTCAAAAAGATTATCAGGAATTTTTGTCTGCTGTAAAAAATAATCTATGAGGATTTGCTCGGGTTCCCTTAGAGGAAAAAAAATAAGAACTAAGAGAGGAATTTCAACCCGTCCGCTCCTATCCAGAGTGAGAAAATCCCTGTTTGATATTTTAGGAGAAGCAATAAGAGAAGAAAAATTTCTGGATCTATACGCAGGCTCTGGAGCAGTGGGCATAGAGGCTCTTTCCAGAGGAGCAAAGGAAGCGGTGTTTGTTGAGATTGACCCGGAATGTGTAAGAATTATAAAGGATAATCTTTTCCATTGTGGTGTTTCATCAAGAGCTAAAGTTTATCAAGAGGATGTGTTGCACATTCTCCTTTTTATTTTAAAAAAGGATAGATTTGGTTTTATCTTTGTGGGACCTCCTTACTTTAAAAATTTACAAAACAGAACACTTGATATTATTGAAAGTTTAAAAGATTATCAAGGAGAGGTAATTGTTCAGCATTCTCCTCTGGAAAACATAAAATTTAAGAGGGAGAATGTTGATTTTATTGAGCAGAGAAGGTACGGGGATACCTGTCTTACTTTTCTTTTTAAGAGGAAAGATTTAAGAGGAAAAATAAATGGAAAAGAATAGAGAAAAGTTTGTCTTTCTCTCTCACTGCCTTTTAAACCAGTTGGTAAGAGCCGGAGATTCTTTCACATCTGGAGCCACCTGTAAATTGTTGGAGCTTCTTAGCGGATATTCTGTTTATATTTATCAGCTTCCCTGCCCGGAGTATCTTTTTTTAGGAAAGAGAAGCAAGAAAACTCAAGATGTTTGGGAAAAAATCCCGGGATTTAAGGAGTTTTTACCTTCTCTTGCAATGGAGGTTGAAAAAAGAACCCGGCAATTAATAGAGAATAAAGACTTATTGATGATAGGCATAGCTCGTTCTCCCTGCTGTGCGGCTACCAGAGTTTATAGAGGATGTAAGCTCGTGGAAGGTAGAGGTCTCTGGGTTCTGGAACTGGAAAAAAGAATTAATTTTAATATAATAGAGTTTGATTTTAAAAATATTGATGAGTCCTTACATAAAATAAGGGAGTTCCTGAAAAAAGGTTGAGACCTTGAGCCTCAGGGATAAGTTAAAGCTGGTACCTGAGAATCCGGGGGTTTACCTTTTTAAAGATAAAGAAGGCAAAATCCTTTATATAGGTAAGGCACTTTGTTTGAAAAAGAGAGTTAAGTCTTACTTTCAAAGAGGAGAGCTTTCTCCTCGAATTGGCATGCTTGTTTCCAAGATAGAAGATGTAGAGTGGATTGTCACTGAGTCTGAGGCAGAAGCTTTTCTCCTGGAATCCAACCTTATAAAACACCATCATCCAAGATACAATATTAGATTTAGAGATGATAAATCCTATCCCTATATTAAACTTTCAACTAATGAGGATTTTCCCCGGGCTTTTCTTACTCGCAACCCCAGGAGAGATAAAGCCCTGTACTTTGGTCCTTACACCAATGTTAAGGCTGCAAAGAG
>JAGGZA010000101.1 GCA_021162265.1 Candidatus Aerophobota bacterium
GTCCCATACCATACCTAATGCTTGCCTGTCAAAAATTCTCTCAAAAGAAAGTACATCTCCTCTCCATCTTACCAAGTTAGCCAAATATGTTGCCAACCTATTCACTCCCAGCCCCAAATACCCCACCACAGCCTTTGCATACTCCTCATTGTACCCTTCCTCAATCATCTTTTCATAGGCAAGCCGAACCTTTTCGGTGAATGTTATGAGGGCAAGTTTCTGGCGGGAGTTGAAGAGGTCGCCCCATTTTAGCATGCCATAACGCTGAACACGAAAACCTAAGGTCTCCTTTGGCGGTAATTTCTCATCAGGCACAGGGTCAATTCCCCATTCTTCCATCAACTTCTGCCTTTTCTCCTCGAGATACTTCTCGGCTTCTTTAAAAATCTCCATATCCCTTTCCGTTGCAAGTCTATATCTTTTCCCTTTTGTTCCGGGTTTGTGCAAGACAACGGCAACCATCCTTTCTCCTGCCTTACCTTCCTGAAAGAGCTTTCTTGTGGTGTTTGCCTCAACCGTATATCCACAGACAGGGCATACTGCTATTGCCCTTGATACCGTTCCTTTAGATGGATCAAAGTTACCCAGCATCTTTTCATACCCATCACCAACAATCTTAAATTTTACCTCCTTTCCCTCAACATAGGGATACAAAGCAACCTTCTTGTTTTTCTTTTTTGCAAGCCAGAATTGTCTCATTAGAGGAATTTCAGCCCCACATGAAGGATTCTGGCAGGGAATTGTTCTTGACCAGATATAGCCAACCGGAACTGAGCTGCCTGCCTGCCGCACCTGCGGCGAAGGCAGGTCATCATCTTCCGGGTAGAACCTTCCCATCTCCTTCCTTGCCTCTTTTAAAACCCATTCTCCCCACCTCTTAACATCTTCAAGAAGGGGGTTAATTTCAACTTCTGATTCCCATCCCATGCTGTCATTTGTCTTCACTTTTACGGGTTTACCATACTTCTGTGGATACTCTAAGGTGCATTTTAAAATAAGTGCGGCAACGGGATTGTATTCCACTGCATGGGTTTCACAACCCAGCCTTAAAGCCTCAAGGGGAATGGAGCCTCCACCTGCAAACGGGTCAAGCACCCTCAGGGGTCTTCCCTCATTTGCGTTAAGAATATCTTTTTTAGCTTTCTCAATTTTCTGATAATTCAGCGAATTCTCCCATTTTGAAAGCTCTATTATAAACTGCCTTTTAGCATTCCATTCCTCTACATTCCCGGTTGCGGGGATCAGAGCAGCATAACTCGTAGCTCTTGATGAAGCTAAAGGACGACGAGCCCACCATATATGAAGAGTTGATATATGACCGTGCCTTATATTCTTCTCCTTTGCAGAAATTTCGCTTATTTTTTTTACCGGGAAACTTTCTTCTATAAAGCGTTTATCTTTCATCCCCTCCACACCTCTTGTTTTTTATCCTTCCACTCTCCAACAGGAATAATAAATCTCACAATCTCAACTTTTTTCTGTAGTTTCAAGTTTTCAGTTGGGTTATTTATGATGTATAGCGCTGGAGCTTTCTTTGCATTTGCTATTACATAAAGCCAGTACTGCTCCTTGAACCTTCTTGCCTTGAACCACTCGTTCGGCGTTAGAGCAACTTCACCCTCTCCTGCCCTTGCTTTCACCTCTATGTATCTTATCACATCTTTACCCCTTGAGCGAATGTCAAAACCAAGATTCTCCTTTGAGACATCCTCTGGCACTCTACCCTGCCGCCTTTCGTATTCCATCGCTATCTCCATGCCGATTCTTTCAATCTCCTCATCCTCAACCATCTTGTTTCTCTCTGGAATAACTCTGATAACAGTCAAAAGCTCTGGCATGGATATTGAAAGGCTTTGCTCCTTTTCTATCTCTTTTTCAAGGTTTCTCCTTGCTTCCTCGTATCTTTTCTTTCGCTCCTCCTTATTTCTAATCGGTAAATCTACCTTCTCACCCCTTGCCTGCCTTTCATATAGCTCCGCAAGGTCGGCATCGAGTTTTCCAATAAGATAATCAAGAGATTTTAAACCGTATTTTCTCTTTATTTCAGCCTGTCTATTTCTTTCCTTAGCAATTTCCTCCCTGTATCTTTCCACAGCTTCAATAGCGAAGGGTAGCAGCTTATCTCTGTCAGGTACCTCATCAGAGTTATAGCCTGTATTATTACATGGGAAAAGGTCCCATAAAATTGCAGGGTTTATCTCCTCTGGGTATCTTCTATCATCATCCACCCACTCTGGCAGGTAAATCGCCAGAATCTTTCTACCTCCAACCTCACCTTTTCCATCCTTCACCTCCCCTATGTAGAACCAGATATAACCATTTAGCTTTCCAGAAGGGTCTTTGAAAACAGCACCTCTTTTAGCTTCTTCTTCAAAATTTTCAGTAACCCATTTTAAAAGAGCTTCAAACAATGGATGACCAAACGATATGAATTCAACATCGGGATTCTTAAATGCAACATCCCTGTCAAATGTTGCTCTGGGATAATTTCTCATCACCACACCATATCTATTCTTAAACTTAACACTTTCTGCAATCTTTCTTATTTCATAGGGCACAGAATCTATGGCTATAAAACCCTCTTTAATTTCTCTGAACTTTCCTCCTGCTCTCGCAAAAGCCCTCTTAAAAAGCTCCTCCACATACTCCGGGATGAGCCGATACTCCCTTGCTCTTTCAGCCATCTCTTTTATTCTGGTGTAATCAATGTATCTCGTTGCCAGAGTTTCTCCTAAAGCTTCTTTTATTTTCGTAATGTACTCCTCGTTGGGCTCA
>JAGGZA010000044.1 GCA_021162265.1 Candidatus Aerophobota bacterium
CATTTAACCTGCCTGCTTGATATAACCTGTCAGCTCTTTCAAGACAAACTTCCCATTCCGGCTTGCTGGATGGACGGACAGAAAAGTGAAGAAAAATAAAAGTACCTATACCCACGCTTATGCCCACTATCAAAGCTAATCTTAAAAAAATTTTATTTTTAAATGATAAAACCTTAAAGATAAGGGGAAATATATTAAAGCGAATTTTATTGAGGAGTCTCATTTTCATATTCGCAAAAAAGTTCTATTTTATTTCCGCAAGAACAGATGACCTCAATTATCCTGACTATATTTCCCTCTTTCTTTAAGTTTATCTTCACTCCATTTTCCTCTTTCTTTTTCCCGGTATTTACCAGTAAAGGTCTGGTAGAAAAATTTAACTTTTCGCTTTTAATCACAGTACAAATATCCTTTCTATCTTGCAGCATGCTTTAACTCCGACCTTGAAGGAACAATTCTCAACATATTCTTCACTTCCAGTAAATTGAGAGGTTTTACAAGATAACCAAACACACCAAGATTTTGAACCTTGTTTTTTATCTGGAGAGATGAATCTCCTGTTATAACAACAATGGGAAGCTGGGGATCCATCTCTTTAATAAGGGGAATTGCTTCGATACCATCCATTCCTCCCATATATATATCAAGAAAAAGAAGGTCAAACTTCTGTCTTAAAATTCTCCTTATAACCTCGCTCCCGCTTTCCACAATCTCAACCTCACAACTCTCTTCTTCCAGCACCTTTCTTAAAAAACTCCTCATGAACATATCATCATCACCAATTAACACACGCATACTTGCTCCTTTTTTAGTTTTCAAATGGCAAAAAAAATGCCAAAAATTATGGACAGTCCAAATCTCGCCAAACCAGGATTATACCTTATTAAGCTTAAAATTAACTTTTTATACAGGAAGGAGTTAATGTATTATTAAATATACACAAAATTTACAATAAACTATATAAATTACTCTCATATAAAATAAATTTAAGGATTTATACTATGTGTATTAAAAAGCATACATATGTTAGAAGTCAGGAGAGAGAACTTCTCTACTGTTTTTTCTATAAAGGGATAGGTCTATTTTGTACTGTCTTGTCTTCTGATAAATAAAAGACCTGGTAACTTTAGCCATCCTGGCTGCAGCTGTAACATTTCCTCTACATCTTATGAGCAGATCCTCTATGTATTTTTTTTCAAATGAGTTTAAAAAGACTCTTTTTGCCTCCTCAAATGAAGAAAAAGAATCTTTCGCAAAACAGCCCCTGGAAGGCAATATCTTCCTGACCTCTCCCAGGGTAATCAAGGATTTCCTGGACACAATTATCATCTTTATTACAGTAGACTCCAGCTCTCTTATATTGCCGGGCCAGGGATAATTAATAAGAAAATCATAAACCTCCTGCGATACCCCTTTGATGCTTTTGTTAAAATATCGACTGTGTTTTTTTAAGAAATGATTTACAAAAAGAGGAATATCTTCTTTGCGTTCTCTTAAAGGAGGAAGACTGATAAAAAAGGTATTTATCCTGTAATAAAGGTCTGCAAGGAATCTTCCCTCTCTTACCTCTTTCTCCAGATTTTTATTAGTTGCCACTATAAGCCTTACATTGCATTTGACGGGAGCAATTCCTCCTACGGGGATAAATTCTTTATTTTCAATTATCCGTAAGAGTTTAGCCTGAGTATTGGTACTGGTCTGTGCTATTTCATCCAGAAGCAAAGTTCCACCCTCAGCTGCGGAGAAAAGACCTATCTTCTTGGTATCAGCTCCAGTAAAAGCTCCCCTTTCGTAACCAAAAAGTTCGCTTTCCATTATAGATTCGCATAGAGCAGCACAGTTTAACCTCAGAAATGGCTCTTTCTGGCGCCTGCTTAATCCATGAATAATAGAAGCAATCATTTCCTTTCCTGTACCGCTTTCACCTTTAATGAGTACAGTAAGATCTGTAGGAGCAATCTCTTTAAGAAGATTAAATATCTCTCTCATCCTGGGATTTTCCCCGAGTATAAAATCAGAGGGTAAAGTAAAACCCGAAGAATAATCCTTTTCAAAGCTTTCTCTCCTGTTATCCCTTAAGGCTTTTCTGATAAGAATCTTCAGCTCATCAATAACAAAAGGTTTTTTAATATAATCATAAGCCCCTTCTTTTATAAACATCAAGTTTTTCTCAACCTCGCCAGGGTCCTTTGAGGAAAAGACTATAACAGGTACAGAAGGATATATCTTCTTGATTTTTCTAAAAAGATCACGACTTCCCATATCAACTTTTTCAAGATTGAAAAGAATAAGAGAAGGAAAGAGCTTTTTTCTTAAAGTCTCAATTATCACGGGTACTTTTTTAACTTTGAGCCCTTCCTCCTCTAAGGAATGATTTAACTTTGAGGAATCATCTTCGGGAAAGTTAACTAACAAAACTATCCGGCTTTCCTGCATCAATACTACTCCTCAAGCCGTACTCCTCGAGCCCTTACCACCTAACCTGTTAACTCATCGCTATACCCATTATCTTTGACCTGTTATCCCAACCTGATTAATTTTAATGAGTTACTTTTGCACTCTCTTGCGAAATTTCTCTTTTAATTTACCAAAAAGTTTTTCTCTGTCAAACTTAGCCGAGAATTTCTTGCTCTGAAACTTTCTTTTCAAAATCAGACAGAAAATTCTCGTTATAAGGGGATCAAATTGAGTCCCTGAGCCATTTATCAATTCTTTTATTGCCTCTTGAACAGTTAAAGCTCGACGATAAGGACGCTCTGAAACCATAGCATCAAAAGCGTCAGCAACACTTAATATCCTTGCTAAAAGAGGAATCTCCTCTCCTTTAAGCCCATCAGGATAACCTTTCCCATCGTATCTTTCATGATGATGGTAGATAAGAGCCAAACCTTCCTTTAAAAATTTCACCTTTTCAACTATCCTCTTCCCGATTACAGGATGCTTTTTTATTATCTCATATTCTCTTTTGCTCAATCCGGAGGGTTTGTTAAGTAAATTATCACTTATTCCTATTTTTCCTATATCATGTAAAAGCCCACAAAATCTAATCATCTCCATCTCTTTGCTGGAAAGCCCAAGGTACCTTCCTATTTCAAGAGAGTATTTTGTTACCCTTCGGGAGTGTCCTGAAGTGTATGAGTCCTTTGCCTCTATTGCCTGAACAAGTGCCTCTATAGTACTGAGAAAGGATTTTCTAAGGTCATTGTACAAAAGTTTGTTCTTAATTATCACAGTTGTATAGCTTGCCATTACAAGCAGAAAATTAAGGTCATCTCTGGTATAAAATGGCTTTTTTTCAACCGTATCGCATAAAGTTAGCACCCCCAGTTTATCTTTTCTAATCTTTAAGGGAACGCTTATGAGATTTTTTGGTTTAAACCCATTAAACTCACCACAATTCTTAAAACGAATGTCTTTATCGTAATCATCAACTATAAGAGGCTTCCCGGTAGAAATTACATAACTCATAGCCCCTTTATTTAAAGAAAAGTGACATCCTTTAATTTTAGATAGAGGGATATTTAAACTCACCCATGGAGAAAGTTTTTCTCTTCTCTGGTCAACTTTAAGCAAAAAACCAAATTGGCTTTGAGTTGCCATAAGAGCCAGCTTAAGAATGGGTTCTAAGATATCTTTCAGCTCCTTATTAGATTCAACTCCCTCATATACCTTTGAAAAAATATACTGCTCCTCTCTCTGACGGGAAAGCCTCCTGCTGAGTAAATAATTATCTATAATAAGAGCTGTCTGACCTGCAAGGAAGGTAAGTAGCTTTAAAATAGATTCTTCAAAAAAACTCTGATTCTCTGAGCAAAGAACAAAAACTATCCCCACCTTCCTGTTCTTCCCTACCTTAAAAGGAACAGCAAGAAGCCTTTTCTGCAAGACATCAATACTTTCTTGAGAGGGAAGAAAAGTGGGAACACCCTTATCAAGTATCCAGTCCACAACTCCCTCTTCCATCAACCCTTCAATCTCCTCAATATACTTATGGTGAAAGTTATGTGCCTTGACTAATTCAAACTGCTCTAAATTATCGTTAAAAATAAAAATAACCCATCCTTCGTAATCAATGACCTTCCTGAATAAGTGAAGCAACTTCTCACATGTTTTTCCCGGTTCGCCACCTAAAAAATTTATCTCCTGCAGATATTGCAGGATTTCATCTTTTTTTATCATCATCTTCTTCTTTTTTACCCAATAATATTAAACAGGGGTTTTGCTCTCTCTATTTCTTCTTCTAAGAGAGCATTAAAATAGTCAAGATGAGAACTATCAAGATCTGGACGAAGGGATTGCAGGATTCTCCATACCCCGGGGTGAGGATAAAAGACCTCTCCATCGCCACTCCACCCTACCGCTCTCATCCGGACAAGCACATCTGATAAATGAACCACAGCACATAAGGGAGGATTTATCCTTGCCTCAGAGGGAAAATGGTGAAATTTAATAACTTCCTCAATTTCCTGAGGAAAATTCCATTGATGGGCAAGCCATCCCCCTATCTCAGCGTGAGTAACACCCAGGACATTTTTCTCTGCCTGATAAAAAGAAATATTTCGAGAGGAGACCTCCTGCATAACTTTCTCAAAAAGGTCTCTTGCGTATTGGCTTAAGAGTATTTTACCAATATCATGGACAAGAGCTGCCACAAATACCTTCCCTGATACCCGATATCTAAAGAACTTAGCCAGCATTCTTGCCGCTACAGCACAACCAAGGGAATGCTTCCAAAAATCACGATAGTTAAAGGAAGGAGAATTCTTAGTTGGAGGGAAGCTACGCAAAACAGAAATAGTAAAGGTAATATTTCTTATCTCGTTAAAACCAAGAATAACAAGGGCATGCTTAACTGTGCTTATCTGGCGAGGAAAGCCATAATAAGAGGAGTTAACCAGTTTAAGTACAGCCGTAGTCAAAGACTGGTCACTACATATCACATCAGCAATTTTCTGTACGGGAGTTTGAGGATTATGTAAAAGCTCCATTACACGTGAGGCAACAACTGGCAATGTAGGAAGAGCAGAAATATGACTTATCACGCTCCTCAATCTTTGAGAAAATTTTTTATCTTGCATATAATTGTGAGCTTTTCATATTTTGTTTAATTATATCCGAAGCAGCTTTTTCATCAAGGTCCACTATCCATAATAATAACCATCTTTACCCCTCAATTTATTTTTTATTTCTTAATTTATCGGCAAGGAAGTGAAAAAGCTTTAATTTTAGGATGGAACCTACTCATGTAAAATAACTTCTGCAGTTTTCCCCTCAGCTAAATTTCCTTTTAAATACCACTGAAGCTTTACCTTATTGCGGGAATAGCAAAAGGGACAGGGAACAACTGGATTATCAACGCCCACCTGGACCTGTCTTTTAAAAAAAGAGCCGCAAACACTGCATCTTAAAGGAAGAATTATTGTAAACGTAAAATTTCCATTTTTTAACCTATGAGAGTGAATTTTAGCTTTTAATCTGTAAACTCTTTGTCTTAACTTTCCTTTGTTTTGCATAATTTTTTACCTTTATCAAAGGATTCTTTCTCTTCTTAAAAGCTCTTTTAACTTTTCCTCCTCAAGAGGTTTTGCCTTCTTAGAAAATAACCCTTCAAAATTAAATTTTGACAAATTGTCAACAAATTGCTTCCTTTCTTTAAATCCAGAGAAAATCTGTGGTAAAATAACCACCATGTCTTCCATTTCATAGGCACATTCTACCTCGCTCTCTGTTAAAAGATCCTCGTATAATTTTTCTCCGGCTCTTTTTCCGACTATTCTTATCTTCACTTCCCCGCTGTTATAACCATCCTCCTTAACTTTCTCAATTATCGCCTTTGCTAAATTACCAAGGCGTATAAGAGGGGCCTTGAATACAAATATCTCTCCTCCCTGAGCCATACTACCAGCCTTAAGGATAAGATTTGCTACCTTAGATTTACCTATCATAAATCTCATCATGTCAGGGTCTGTAACTTTTACCACACCAGTTGACCTTATCTGCTCTTTAAAAAGGGGAACAACTGACCCTCTTGAATTTAACACATTACCAAACCTAACACAGGAAAATGCTGTTTTTTTGTGAAGATTAGCAACTAAGGTAAGTCTTTCGGATATCAATTTTGTAGCTCCCATAACACTTTCAGGATTTGCTGCCTTGTTGGTACTCACAGTAATAAACTTTTCTATTTTCTCATTTATCGCACTTTCTATTAGATTTTGCGTACCAATAATGTTTGTTTTTACCGCTTCAAAGGGGCTTAATTCGCACAAAGGAACATGTTTTAAAGCAGCAGTGTGAAACACGAAATCAACACCCCTTACTGCTTTATTAATTCTTTCTCCATCCCTTATATCCCCGAAGAATATCTGAATCCTGGATGATGCCATTTTTTCCTTTAATTCAAAAAGGGCCGTCTCGTTGTTATCAAGAGCTCTAACAAAATGCACTCCGCACCGTAGAAGTTCTCTTACAATTTCACTACCAATCGACCCTGCAGCACCTGTCACCAGAACATTCCTTCCTGCATAGTATTCCTTCAAGTCCATTCTTTATCCCCTTACAAAAAACCTTTTAATTCCCTCAACTATCCTGATCACTTCTTCCCGAGCAATCTGAGGATAAAAAGGAAGTGTTAAAATCTCATTTGAAACCGTCTCTGTAACAGGAAGACTGCATCTGTACCCAAGTTTTTCTCTATAAAAGTATGTTAGGTGGACAGGTTTAAAGTAAATCTTTGTCATAATCTTTTCTTTTGAAAGATACTCCATTAATTTGTCTCTTTTTCCTTCCTTGACTCTCACAGAAAAAAGTTGATAGACACAAAAGTAATCCTCCGGTGGCAGGATGGTCTCCACTCTGTCTACCTCTTTTAATTTTTTTAAGAAAAATTCTGCCATCTTTCTTCTCTTATTTATAATATCTCCAACCTTTTTAATCTGAGAGATACCCAGAGAGGCAACTATTTCTGACATTCTAAAGTTATACCCAAGGTCAATATACTCAGGGGACTTATTAGAAGAAAAATAATTTTCATCTTCACGCCTTCCATGTGATCTTAACAGGAGAAATTTGTTATAAATTTCCCTTGAGTTAGTTACCGCACACCCTCCTTCTCCTGTTGTTATAATCTTATTCTGACAGAAGCTAAATACTCCTGCATCTCCAAAAGTCCCTACTTTTCTCCCTCTGATTTCTGCGCCAAAAGCTTCTGCTGCATCCTCAACCATCAAAAGTCCATATTCTTTAGCAATCTCTCTTAGCTCTTCCACCTTGCAGGGAATACCCCCATAGTGAACCGCGATAATTGCTTTTGTTCTTTTGCTTATATTTCTCTCTACATCTTCTGGATCAAGCCCCAGAGTGTCCTCCTCTATATCTGCAAAAACAGGCTTTGCACCAACAAAAAGAGGAGCATTACAGGTTGAAACAAATGTAAATGAAGGTACTATCACCTCATCTCCCCTTCCTATATCATAAGCCAGTAGTACTGCATGCAGAGCTGATGTTCCTGAATTAAAGCAAACACAGTACTTTGTTCCCACATAATCAGCAATCATAGCCTCAAATTTTTTAACTGCAGGACCAGCTGTCCACATCATACCCTTCCTTATAACATCACTTACTGCTTCAATATCTTCCTTATCCCAGTAAATTTTAAAAAGGGGAATATCCCAATTCATCGCTTTTCTCATGAACTAATACCTCTCAAAAAATTTTTTATGTCCTCTCCTCTAACATAAATATCCTCAAAATATCGGGTTACATATAGTTCTTCGTCTTTTTCCTGTTTAAAGGAAACATTAATTTTTTCTCCTGCGAGCATTCTCACAGCGAGACTGTGAAAGTTAGGTCCAGTTGAACTCGAAAAAGACATCGTCCCTGATATCCGGGGATTCACCTCTGTTAGCTTGGGAACGCCATTCTTGTCCTCTTTTGCCTGAAAGAAAAAAGGACCACAGAATTTAATACTTTCAGAAACTTTCAGGGCAATACACTCCAGAGCTTCACTTTTGACAATCTTCCCTTTTACCGATATCCCTGCCCTGGTCTCCATACGTTCTCTTGAGATATGAAAGAGGAGACTACCCTTTCTGTCAGCAAAGCAATCAACTGTATATTCTCTTCCCTCAAGGTACTCCTGAATTATAGGGTTAGAAACCCTCCTGTAGAAAAAATCAAGCTCCTCCTTGTTTGAAACTTTATAAACATCTCTTGAGCCTGAGCCATCTCTTGGCTTTATTATAAGGGGAAAACCTATGTCAATATCCTCTTTTTTGAGAAAGGAGAGGGGCAGGGAAACAACTTCTCTCAATTTCAAATAGGTCTTCCACTTATCTCTTGTGATGCTTATCGTTTCAGGAGAGGAAACAAGAACCCTCACGCCTATTTTCTCGAACTCTTCTTTTTTAATGGAAAAATCATATAGAATAGTGTCAAGTGCAGGCAAAATCACATTTATTTTTTCCTTGCGGCAGATTTCTTTTAATGTGGGGAAAAATAAATCATCACTAAAAGGTGGTACAAGATATCCCTGATGAGAAAGATAAAGTCCTGGAGCAAGCCTGTCCCTATCTGCAGAAATTATCTTTATCTTTTTGTCCTTTTTCAAGCTTTTTATAGCTGCAACTGCCATACCAGAGCCTGCAGGAACAATCAATACCTTATATTTTTTCATTAATTTCCCTGTCCTAAAATTTTTATAATCTCCTCAAGTTCCAGAAGGGAAAAGATTGTATAATTTGCCTCATAAGGAGGAGAGACTCTCAAATTCTTATACTCGCCCTTTTTCCTTTTTATTCTAACTGTAATTACACCCAGCTTTTTTGCAGCGAAGAAATCCTTCAGGGGATTATCTCCCACGTAAATGGTATTTTCTGTTTTCACCCTTAGTAGAGAAAGAGTCCTCTTAAAGGAATCCTCATTTTTCTTAGATAAACCTTTCTCAATATCATTTATGGTGATAACTTCAAAAAAGTCTCTTATGCCCAGCGCAGAAATTTTATTCCTCTGCGTAGCAGGATAACCATCTGTTATAAGACCGAGTTTTAACCCACAGGATCTCAAGTTTTTCAGAATCACCTTTGCATCAGGATAAAGTGAAATTAAAGGTAAATGCTCTCTGTAGATTTTTATAAGATTTTCCACAGGTTCTTTTATACTTAACTTTTTGAGCAAGACATCAAAGTTTTTTCTTCTTAATCCTCCATCAAAGTCATCTCTTAAAATTTTAAATACTCTATCAGAATTTATCTTGTATTTTCTGGAAAGATACTCTGCGGTTTTTCTAAAACCACTTACTATAAACTTTTTTTCCTCGTATAAGGTATCGTCCAGATCAAAAAGAACCGCTTTTATCATTTTATTAAAAAATTATCCTCCAGCATTCTCATAATACGCCCTGAAGTATCCCCGTCTCCGTAAGGATTCACACAGGAGTTTGCTCTTTCAATAAACTCCTCGTCAAACACCGCTCTTTTAATAGCTTCAATAATCTCTTCTTTTTTGCACCTGACATCAATCACATTCATAGCTCTCTCTCTACCCTTCTGCCTTTCGCCAATATTAACTACAGGCAAACCAAACGAAGCAGCTTCAATTAATCCAGCACTGGAATTACCAACCATAACACTGGCTAAATTCATCAGTCCCAGATATAATTTATAAGGAATGTGACGGTGAATTTGAACAAAAGGAAATTTCGCATACTTTCTGATAACCTTTATAATTCTTCTTCCTCCCGCATCTGCATTAGGATAGGTAATTATAACCTGAGCTCTTTCAGGACCAATTACTTCCTCACAAAAGCCAACTACACTTTCACAGATAGTTTCCATATTATCTTCCGATTCCTCAATTTTCTCTGTCACGGGATGGTACGAAACCAAAATTAAAGGACTGGAAATTCTAATACCAAGTTTTTGAGCAACATCCCCGGGTTCTGAAAAGTCTTTCTTCCTGATGGCCTCAAGATCAGGTGCTCCCACAATATAGGTCTTTAAAGGATCAGCACCTATGGAAATTACTCGCTCAAAACATCTTTTGCTGGCAACAAAATGAAAATCAGAAAAAACGGTAATAGCATCACGTATATAGTCATCTATAGAACCTGATAAATACCCCCCACCAATATGAGCTATGGGAATATTCAGATGCCTGCAAGCTATAGCACCTGCCAGCATTTCACCTCTATCTCCAAGAAGAAGTGTTAAATCTGGAGCAATTTTTTCTATAGATTGTGTAATCCCAACAATCCCAATTCCAAACGACTTTGCCATTGCGCTCCCTTCATCACCACACAGAAGCATGTCCACTCTTTCATCCACGTGGAATTTTTCTTCTACTTCCTTAATTGTATATCCGAACTCAGGAGTTAAATGCATAGAAGTTGCTATAATGTGCAGTTTAAAATAGGGATGGTCCTTGATGGCTTTAAGTATATAATATGCTCTACCAAAATCAGCTCTGGAACCAGTAATATATAATATCTTCTTTATCGCAGATTTCCTCATTCTATTTTTTCAGTCAAAACCAGCTCATCTTTCTCTATATCCTGCTTAGCCTTTCTGCCAACGATAAAACCAATGTACCTGGGCTCAATTCCTGTTCCCGGTCTTTTAATAGCTAACATATCTCCTCTAATAACAGCCCCTCGAGGAATATAACTTTTTGCCACTATACTTTTTCTTACAAGTTTTTTAATCTCCTCTTCTTTTATTGTTGGTCTTTTTATCCCATCTCCCAGAGCTTTTTCCGTTTCTCTTATAAAATCTATCATCCTTTTAAGTTCCCCGGGTTCAAGAGAAGCCCTGTGGTCAGGTCCTGGTAGATTTCTGTCTAAGGTAAAGTGCTTTTCAACAACGCATGCTCCAAGGGAAAAGGCAACAGCAGGAATAACAAGACTTAGCGTATGGTCCGAAAAACCAACGGGAAAACCAAATGCATATCTTAAAGTTCGCAATACATTTAAATTAGCCTCTTCTGGGTATGCCGGGTAATCTGTTACGCAGTGAAGAATAACAATATCCTCAACTCCCTCATTTTTGATGATATTAACAGCCTCCTCCACTTCTCCAAGCTTTGCCATTCCTGTGGATAAAATGATTGGCTTTTTCTTCTTCGCTATGTGTCTTAAGAAAGGAAGATTTGTTATCTCGCCGGATGGAATTTTAAAAGCTGGAACATCCAGCTCATAGAGCATGTCAACACTTTCCATATCAAAAGGGGAGGATAAGAATACAATATTCTTCTCTCCTGCATAATCCGAAAGTTCCTTAAAGTCTTCTTTTTTTAGTTCCAGTTTTTTTATCATTTCATATTGAGATTCCTCGTAATCTCCATCACTTTTCTGATAACCTGCCTTTTTAGCATTCTTTGTTAAAACATTTTCAGCTTTAAAAGTCTGGAATTTAACTGCATCTGCACCTGCATCTTTAGCAACATCGATCATTTTTTTAGCCAGATCAAGACTTCCATTATGATTTACACCTGCTTCTGCTATAATAAAGCAGGATTTTGTCTCTCCAATTAACCTGGTACCTATTTTAACTTCTCTCATCTTTACTACTCCTTACCAAAGCCTCTGCAAAGATAAAGTCAAGTTTATCATCTATATCAATACTCTCTTCTAACCTCATAAGATAGGGTAATGTTATGCTATTGTAATAATTTAAGCCATCTTTCAACTTATCTGGAGTATAAATAAATATTGCTCCATTTAAAAGATACGTTTTTGGCAAATCCTGTCTTCTCTTTTCTGGATAATAATGTTCCAAAACGGGTTTTAGATGATCCTCCTCAATAGTAAAACACCAATAAGGAGGCTTCTTGGTCTCGCAAACACTTACAACAAAATCGCATCTTCTTGTGAGAAACAGTCTTATCGCCTCATCTATATGATGAGCTTTACGAAAAGGAGAGGTAGGTTGCAGAAGAACTATTATATCTGGCTCATAATTTTCTTTTTCAAGCTTGCTTAAAGCGTCCAAAACAACATAAGATGTAGGAATGTCATCACCTGCAAGTTCTCTTGACCTTTCTATTACCTTCGCACCGTACCTCTTCGCAAGCCTGCCTATTACTGCGCTATCTGTAGAAACCACAACCTTGTTTAAAAAACGCGACTTTAGAGCTTCACTAATGGTATAGAATATCAAAGGTTTACCATTTAAAAATCTTACATTTTTTCTCGGAACACCCTTTGAACCACCTCGAGCAGGAATAATACCTAAAATATTCTTGACCATTCTCATAAAAGGTTCTCCTTTCTTAAAAGATCTTTTATCTGCTTCTTGCTTAAAAAACTTCCCTTCTCGGAAGTATAGTGGTTGTTTCCGGTTGAAATATAAGTATCAGGATATGAGTATTTCCCGTTCCCGGATCTGAAAGGAGGAAGAATAATGTACATATCCTTCCCTTCAAGCGATCTTCTCTCTTCATCCCCTGTCATCAACTCCTCGTAAAATTTCTCACCAGGTTTTGTTCCAATTTCCTTAATTCCATTATTGAAACCCAGGATATCCTCTATTGTCTCCACAAGATCAACAATTCTGACAGCAGGCATCTTGGGAACAAAAACTTCACCTCCCTTAGCCAGAAAACTTGCTTTAAAGATAAAATCCACAGCTTCATTTAAAGACATCACAAACCTCGTCATCTTCTTACTTGTGAGAGTAACCTGCTTTCCTTCTAAAAGCTGATTCTTAAACAGAGGAATAACAGATCCTCTTGAACCTAAAACATTGCCAAATCTTACAGTGGCAAATACTGTTCTTCTTTTCCCCTTGTAATAATTTGCTGCAGTAAAAAGTTTTTCAGCCATAAGTTTTGTGGCTCCCATAGTACTTGTAGGATTTACTGCTTTATCAGTTGATGTAAAGATAACCTTTTCTGCATCTACCTTTAAAGCAGCATTTATTACATTCTGAGAACCATAAACATTGGTATTAATTGCCTCAAAGGGATTATACTCGCATGAGGTAACATGTTTTAAGGCTGCAAGATGGAAGACAATATCAACTTCCTCCATAGCCATTTCCAGTCTCTTTGCATCCCTTACATCTCCAATAAAAAATCTTAAATTACCTGCATTATCAAATTCTTCAGCCATTTCAAATTGCTTTGTCTCATCTCTACTGTAAATCCGAACTACCAGGGGATTCAAACAAAGAAGTCTTCTCGTAAGTTCTCTTCCCACTGTTCCTGTCCCACCTGTAATTAATATCCTTTTCCCCTGGAAATAATTTCCCTCCCCGGGAAAACTTTTATCCTTTTTTAATTTATTACCATTACCTCCAAGAATTTTTTTTGCTCCCTTTATAGTATAACCTTTCTCCTTCACAAGTTCCTTTATCTTTAAAAGTATCTTTAAGTCATCCTCTCTGTATCTTCTGTGCATGCCTTTGCTTCTATAGGGATTGAGAAAATCACCAAACTCCTTTTCCCAGTATCTAAGGGTATAGGGCTTCACTCCTATTCTTCGACATAGTTCTCCTATGCTGATAAAACCACTATTCATTGAATTCTCCCGAGAGCTCATTATTTTTTTATCGGCAAAACAATAAATTACTTTAACTTTATAATGCAAAATTTATACCGGATTATTCTATCCTGATTTTCTTCAGGAAATACTTGATAACCTGACATGCTTTTGGTATAATACAGAAAAGAAAAATACGGAGAAAGATATGGGAGTTTATGAAAATGTAAAAAAAGCCTTACAGGACATTGTGGCACCAGAATTACAATCCTTACGGGGAGAGATTAAAAGGCTTGATGAGAAGATAGATTCGTTGAGAGAGATTGAGATTAAAAGGCTTGATGAGAAGATAGATTCGTTGAGAGAGATTGAGATTAAAAGGCTTGATGAGAAGATAGATTCTCAGTCAAGGGGAATTAATGACAGGATAAATTCTCTGCGAAATGAAATTTTATCAGAGATAAAAAGATTGGATGGAAAGATAGACTCACTTGATTCTCATTTACGGATAGCAATTGATATTCGTGAAAGACTGGCTAAAGTTGAGGCAAAATTTGCCGGCAGTTCTTAATAAATCTTAATGAATTCTTTGGTGTCTCAGGTAAAAAGAGTTTTGCTTTAAAATAGCAAACTCTTAGAAAACTCCCTGATTATGTAAGAAAAATAACACTCTAAAAAATAAGTCTTTGTTATGAATAAAGTTTACACAGGGCTGCAAAGGAAAGTTCGAAGTTATTAATTAATTTTTCGGTCCCCTTTTTTACTCCATCGTAAAATATTCCAACCTTCTCTACCTGATTAAACAATTTCTTTCTTTTGGAAAGTTTATCCAGCCTCAGGTTTGCTTTTCTCTGTGCAAGGTAAAGATGAGAATACATTTCATCCTCGAGAAAGGAGCGGATATAAGATTCTACCTTCATAATTTTTTCTTCCAGTTGATTAGACTCTCTTGCCAGATTTTTCAATTCTTGATGATTTGAATATCTTTGTCTGAGCTCTCTTTGCAGTCTTCTTATTACCTTTTGCCCTTCACCTGCATAAAAATTAATTTCTTTCAATCTCCTTATAACCTTTTCCATCTCTTCCTTTAATTCCTCTAAATTAACTTTTTCTCTAATTCTGGACGCCTCTTCCAGAATTTCTCTCACTTCAAATTCTTCCTGGCAGTACTTATCAATTACCTCCCTCAAAGTCATTATCTCAGTTCCTTCTATTTTAGCTCCTCCTTCTGTAGCATCTATACATTTTGCCTTTGTCAGACTAATTATTCTCTCAAAATAAACAAGATAAGAGTACATATCCATAGTTGTTGGGATGTCTCTCCCATAAATATCCTTGACCATCACTAAATCCCTGCCAATCCACTTTCCATCGTTACTTCTTATAAGAAGGTACTTTCTACCTGTTCTTTTATCTATACCAATGGCTATCCTTTTCCGGGGAAGAGCTCCTTCTGCATGAGTAAACCCACCCGGATAACAGAGATCCTGTCCTGTAAGAATAATAGGGTCTGCTCCTAAAGCTCTTGCAAGAGAAAAAGCAGTATGAGCTACACTTGCTCCTTTCTCTAAAAAACCTTTATCTTCTACGAAGTTATTTAACCATCTGGCAATGGGTTTATGAATGTTAATAATAAATTTCTTACCTTTAAAATCAGACAGAACATCTGGATAGACCTCAGGATCTGCAGCAAGAAAAAGGTTTTCTGTTCTCTCCATAACCCCATCAAAAAGATTTCTAACTCCTACTCCATAATCAATACTAACCACTATATGAGGTTCTATCTGATGCTCAAGTAGCGTTCTTAAAGCAGCATCAACACAGATAATTAAGGCTTTATTCTCTACTTCTTTGAGAAGATGAACATTTTTATTTAAAGAGGGACCGGCGGCAACGCAGATAGCAGGTTTATTTTTAAACTTTCCAAAAAGATTCTTTATTCCCGGATTACTTATAACCTGAGGGATATTGGTAAGTATATTTCTCTGGAAAGTTCCACCTTTTGCAATGTTTGTTGTTAAATTTGTCCTTGACCAAAATATAGTATCATGAATTGATTTTTTTACCTCATCACCTCTTTTATCCAGGAGATTAAAAGAAGGATTATGAAAAACTATAGAGGTCTTCCCGGTTAAAAAAGTTTCTCCCACAGGAAGCAATTTTCCCTTTATATTTAAAGGGCTATCTTCCACTATTAACTTCACCCTGGGAGAAGAAAACAGAGGAGAAAGGTCCAGAAGGCTAAGAGCAAGTTTAAAGAAAGATGGTTGTGGTTCTATCACTATTACTAATTTAATCCAGGGATAGTTATCGATAATTTCTTTCACATGATACCCCAGACCAAATCCCACAACTATCAGAAAAAGAGTATCTTCCAGGTCATAACCTCTAATAAAGTTCTTAGCCTCTCTAAAAGGATCGTAGGCACTGTGCAAAAGAACCTGCTGACCGCTACCCTTTTTTACTCTGAGAGTGGGAACACCTGCCTTTGTCTTAATAATCTCTACATTTTTGGGGAAAGGAATCCCATCCAGCTTCTTAACAAGCTCCAGATTACCTTTTTCTTTTAGCAGGGAAATATTTTTAAAATAAAACCCATTTTTTTCTGATGGTAAAAAACTTTTATCCATCTTAGTTCATTTGATACTTTAACATATTAATAATTTCTCCTACCAGTTTTCTCTCCTCCCTTATACGAGGAGCAAGTTCATATTCCAGGACATCCGCTAAAGTTAAAAGATCATTATCCTTAATAGCTCTTTTTGCCTCTTTTAAAAATTGTACAATTTTCTCTACTTTCCAAAGGACATTCCTTTCAAGAAAAATCTTTGTATAATCCAGAGCAAAAATTTTCTCTATTTTCTCCAGAACTTCATTTGCCTCATCCCATAAACCAATACATCTTTCTAACAATGAAAAGGCACTTTTGTGATTTCCCTTTTGAATCAGGAGGCTTACCTTTTCCACCTCCTTTGCTATCTCAGGAAGGTAACTTTTTATCTCTTCCAGGGAATTAATAGCCCATTGCCACAAATTGGCAGTATAAAGTTCCAGAGTTTTAAATTCGCTTACCTTCTTGTTAAAGAGAATTTTTTTGTCCTCTTCTGAAAGAGATTTGCCTTCAAGTCTCACCTGAATCACCACTCTCTTATTTTCATTTATCCAGCTTTCCAATTGCACAAGAAGCTCCCCCAATGTTTCATCTTCTTCAGGTATAACAAGGTCCTCGTACCCGTCAATTATTATCTTCATTTACTACCTCCGCAGCCTTAATCCAGGCTTCTCTTAACGGTTTAATAAGCGAAAGAACCTCTTCTACAATCTGAGCATTTTTTTCAATATTAGCCTGGACTAACCTCTCGTAGATATACTCATACAGATTGTATAAACCCATGGCTACTTCCCCTACATCGACATTTAACGAACACATTAATTCTCTGATAATCTTCTGTGTTTTTAACAACAGTCTGTTACTTTGTTCTATGTCCTTGATTTTTATCTTTGTGATTGCCATTTTCAAACACTTTACTGCCTCATCATAAAGAAGAATAATCAATTTCTCCGGAGGACTTGTTTGAATCTCTACCTCGCGATACTTCCTTAAAATCTCAACTTGCTTCATATCTTCACCCCTTTTGATTTATCTTCTGGTCTCATCGTCTCTGCTGCCCCGCAGCAAGACCGGTAAGGACGGATATCTGTTGAGATAGCCATCCACCCTGAGCCTGCATCATTCCAAGATACTGTTCCATCTGGGTGAACTCTCTCCAGAGTGCCTCCCTTTTCATATCAAGAAGGTTCTGTTGAGCATCAATTCTGTCCTGATAGTCTTCATTTTGAGAAAGAAGACCATCCTCTATACTTGCAATAAGACCTGTGGTAGCATCTGTAATATAATCCAGGTAGTTCCTTAATCTACCACCTATACCTGATGCCTGGTATGCTTCAAACTCAACAACTCTGGACCACTTACCGTCATTTGAATCATTTATCTTGAGCCTTATTGCCTGAGTTGAAATTGATGGAAGATAGTGAGTTATGGTACCATCTGTATTTCCTGTAACGGTGGTATAGGTTTGCCAGTCATTGTCATCATCTGGATCACCACCCTGTGTAAGATATTGAAGCTCATAGTCCTTTATACCATAAGAAGAAGCAGGATAGGTAGTAGAATTAAGGGTATATATTATAACCTTCTTAATTGTCCTGATACTATCAAAGGTAAGAGTAAGATAATCAGGAAAATCAGATTGAGTTCCATCATTCCATCCCCCACCAGGACTTCCCCAGTTATCAGAGGATGTGTCTCCGTTGTTAACACTTTCCACATTGTAATTAGTTGAATAAGTTGAGGATGCGCTTGCAGTTGTCCCAAAGGAAGATAAAGCTACATTTTGCGAGAGAGAGAAAAGGTCCTTCACTCCATCAAGATTATTATTTAAAATGTCAGTCAATTCAGACTCATTAACATTGAGATGACCGGTAGTATCAGCTGTTATTCCAATCTCAAATATAGAATTCAAAGAAGCTGCACCTTCTACCGGATCAGTAAACTGTTTTACAAGCTCGTTGCGGATAGAGGTTAAATTTATATTCCCAAAAAGTGGCCCTCCTTCCTGTTTGGTATCAGCATCATAACTTTGTTGAGTATTTATAGCATCCATAAGATCATTGTAAGCATCTATCAGGTTAATAATTGACTGTTTGATTCCTTCTACATCAGCCTCTACTCTGATATAAACATCCTGGTCAGGACAGGTGCTTAGAAGGTTAAGAGTTACTCCTGGAATAGCCTGATCCAGCTGGTTGGAATTATCTGTAATAAGAACAGAATTACCTCCTCCTTCTCCCAAAACCACCACCGCGTCTTGGGGGGTTACAGTGGTTGTAAACTCAAGGGTATCTCCACCAGAAAAATCAGGGTCAATAATCACTCTCCCTTTTTCTCCGCCCAATTTACTGGTAATAACAAGCCTGTAAGGATTAACTCCAGTACCATCATTGATTATACTCGCATAAACTTCTGCATCGGAGTTATTTATAGCATCTCTTATACCTTCAAGCGTGGTATCTTCTGAATTAAGACTTACAGTAATCTCAAAACTACCGTCAATAACATTACTGGTCGTGCTTTGAAGAATATTAAGGTCCCTTGCTGTAGTTCCTCCAACTTCTTCTACTTTTAAAGGACTCTGGCTCTGACCCGTATTGTCGGTAATTAATATTCCGTTTCCCTGAGAGTTAATACTTGCTGTTACATCAATCCCGGATGCTGAGTTAATAGCATCTATCACATCTCCTATTGTCTCAGCATCTGAAAGATCAACTTCAGCACTCTCTCCCGAACGATCGGTGATTCTAATTCTACCAGAATCTACTCCTTCACCTCCATTTAAAGTTTCAAGCCTTGTGCATCTGGCGATATACTGGGGGTTAAGATCGTCGCCCTCAAGGGTATCTGAAGCAACGCTCTTTAATATTCCCAAATCTGAGGCAGCCAGGCTTCCATTAAGAGAGGTTACAACAAGATTACCCGTCCCACCAGATGTATCTGTTAGGAGTATCCCGTTGCCTTCCCTG
Organism: Candidatus Aerophobota bacterium; assembly: GCA_021162265.1. Lineage (GTDB taxonomy): Bacteria > Aerophobota > Aerophobia > Aerophobales > B3-G15 > CBFDTW01. Next base: position 19,055 of record JAGGZA010000044.1, read on the forward strand.
TCATAAGAAGCATTAATAGCTGTATTTCCTGTTGCATCATTTATAAGATTTATAACCTCCTGGAGAGTTTGAGCACTGCTTATATCCACATTAAAACTTACGCCATCTCTCTGGGTTATCTGAAAATCATCCCCTGATACACAGCTGACTCCACTACCTCCGTTTAGGGTCCTGAGAAGAACAGTATTAAGATAGGGTATCACCCTATCACCCACCTTATCTCCTGCAACACCACCTGACCCTGTATAGATGCCAAGGTCCTGGGCTGTTGTTCCTCCATTTACCTCATCAACTATAAGGTTTTGGGTTGGAGTAGCATTTAAATCATGTATAGTGATACCCCCTCCATCAGAGTTAATTTGGACTTCAACATTTGTATTGGGTCCTGCCTCAATCAAATCTTTCACATCCTGTAAGGTAGTAGCAGATGAAAGGTCTATAACATCCGTATTCCCTGCACGATCTGTTATTTGAATGGAACCCTCATCCACACCTGTTCCATCATTTAAAAGGTCAAGTCGAGTACTCCAGGTAATATAGTTTATATCACTGCCATGAATTACACTGCTTGCAACACCACCTGACCCTGTATAGATGCCAAGGTCCTGGGCTGTTGTTCCTCCATTTACCTCATCAACTATGAAGTTTCCTGTTCCGCCTGATGTATCGGTAAGTTTTATTGCATCACCCACATTATAACCTGAATCATAGTCAATCTCTGCACTCACAGAGATAGTGGAATTATTATTTATAGCATCAATAACATCCTGAATGGTTAAAGCACCAGTTAAATCAATTGTTGCAGAATTTCCACTTCTATCAGTTATCTTTATAGAACCTCCCTTGATCCCGTTTTGTCCATTTATGAAAGCAAGAGGAGTCTTTTTATCAACCCACCCTCCGCCTATCTCTATTTTTATACTATCACCTGCTGATGCTACGGTGCTCTGGCTATCATGGAAGCCACGAGAGACAAGCTGATGAGTCTGACTTAAACTGTAAACTCTCAGAGGATAAACTCCTACCTGGGCAGCTCCTGTGACATTTGTACTGATAACATCCTCATCGCTGGAAGAAGCGCTTTTTGCCTGAAAGGTAGAAGGCTGAGATAAAATGGTAGCATAGTTTTGCATTGTTAAAAGTCTTGCATTAATGGAACCCCAGGCTGTCAATTCGGTGTTATTCTCATCTATCTTTTGCTGAAGAGAATCAATGTAAGCTCTATCTCTGGAAAGGAGAGCATCTATAACCTGGTCCCAGCTTATGCTGGAAACAAGTCCTGTAACATATTGAGTAGGTTCGGCCATAATCTACCTTCGTTGTTTCATTAAAAGGTTATATAAAAAGGCCAGCTGGTCTGCACCAGCTGGCCTCAATCCACCTTACCTTAGCAGTGTCAGGACTGTCTGAGGTAAAGTGTTAGCCTGAGCCAGCATCGCTGTAGCAGCCTGTGTTAGTATTTGATTCTTGGTGAAATTCATCATCTCTCTTGCCATATCTACATCGCGGATTCGAGACTCAGATGCTTGCAGATTTTCCCTGGCAATCCCTAAGTTGCGATAATTACTCTCAAGGACATTTGCCTGGATAGCTCCAAGTTTTGCCCTTTCGGTGGAGACATCAGAAATTGCCTGGTCTATTACCTCAATAGCTGTTTGTGGGTCGGTAGACAGATCATAAGAACCACCAGATTTAAGATCATTCAGACCATTTGTAGCTACACTTGAACCAAGCTTTGATGGTCTCATATCGCCAAGGGACGCCTGATAAGTCTCCCCAGCGTTTCCTCCAATCTGGAAGGTAAGAGGAGCATTGTAAAGCCTAACCGCTGCAGTTAGAGTAGCACTGTCACTATTTTGACCACTCTGGACAGTAATACTCAACCCCGCAAGAACGGAATCCTCAACACCTACGAGTGTGAGCCCATTCCCTGTAGCAGAGACAGTACTTGTGTAAGCTGAACCTCCGCTAAGGTCAATCCTCTCATAGGTGAAAGTTCCCACGATATTTGTTCCTCTTGCATGCTGGGTTATATCTCCACTTACTATCCAGTTCTTCTCATCATAAAGGTCTATAAGATATCCACTTCCATAATTTTGCTGGCGAAGGACAATATAACCACCTGTCCCTCCAGCATCAACCCATTCTGCTCTTATAGCAACATCATTCTCAATCAAAGCTTCGTTAATCTTGTCAATTGCGGAGTTAACTGTTACTCCACCACTTAAAGCAATACCCACTCCATTTATGTTTATAGTACTTGTAACTCCCGCTGTGCCTAAATTAGCACCACCACTTACATAAGTCACCTCACCACTTCCAAGCTCAGCTTTTGTAGCTGCTGAGGTTATGTTTACCGTAACATAAACAATCCCTTCAGCTGTCGTATCACCTATATCCACATCTGAAACATAACTCGCATTCTTTATCTCAGCTTGTTTTCCTGCTGACCCATTTAAAAGTTTCTTCCCGGCATAAGCAGTGGTTGTTGCAATTCTGTTAATAGAGTTAATGGCAGAGTCAAGTTGCTCCTGGTCAGCAGCAATAGCTTCCGGGGTAGCAGCAGCTGTATTTGCAGCATGCAAGGCTAAACTTCTCATTGAATCAAGCAAACTGTGAATCTCAGTTAAAGCTCCCTCTGCTGTCTGAATCATTGAAATACCGTCCTGTGTATTACTCAACGCCTGGTCCATCCCCACAACCTGAGCTCTGAGATTTTCGGAAAGGACAAGACCAGCAGGGTCATCAGCAGCACGGTTAATCCTGTAACCGCTTGAAATCTTTTCTACACTTTTACTTAACTCATTACTTACAAGGTTAAGCTGTCTCCAGGCATTTAAAGCGGTGATGTTGTGAGCAATTCTCATATCCTTTACCTCCTTTCTTCTTCCCCGTCCCTCGACGGGTTACTTGCTTTTCTTCACAGACACAAAGTCTGCAAATTTTTTACCCGGATAAGTCTTTGTTTTCCTCACCTCCCTCTTTTTTTGTATATATTATCGGCAGGTGAGAGAAAGACTTTAACCGGTAAGGAGGTAAAGTTTAATTTTGCCTATTTCCAGAAATCAATTAAAGTATACTGCATTATGCCTCTTCCAGCATAAAGCGCTGCTTCATATGCAGCCCCTGCATGCTGGAGTTCTATTACAACCTTAATCATATCAGCATCTTCTATTGTTGATAAGAGTTTAGTAAGACCCACCATCTGATCGTTAAGCCGGGACTTAAAAATCTCCACTCTCTTCCCTCTTCCTCCAAATTCTCCTTCCCATCTGTGAATCTGACCAAGACAACGGTCAATTTTTTCTATCTGCGAAGATATTCTCTGAGTATCATTACTTGTTAGAGCTGATTCAAGATCAGACAAAACCGAGAAAACATCTTCCTCTCCTTGAAAAATATTATTTCCTGGCGTATTTATGGGTATTGTTTGTCTATCTTCAATTTGTACCCTGATTTCTCCACTATCTCCATTATAATTTCCCTCATCATCAAAGGGTCTTGTAAGTGTTTTTGTCCCGGAAAATATATACTTGCCAGCAAAAGAGGCATTGGCAAGGTTCAAAAGTTGTGTCTTTAAATTTCTCACCTCCTGAGCTGAAGCTCTGTTAGATTCAGGAGTAGCAGTTGCATTGGATTCCCTTAAAGCAATAGTTCGAGCTGAATTTAATACCTCAGAAACCTGAGTAAGTGTCTGAGTAGCAACATCAATCCATGAGGAAGCAGTTTCTGCATTTCTCAGATACTGATCAATCTCCTGTAACTCTTTTTTAAAATTAAATATGGATGAAATACGTAAGGGGTCATCTGAAGGCTTGTTAACTTTCTTACCTGTGGAAAGTATCTTTTGCAGTTCTCCCAGGCGAGCCTTGCTATCATTTATGCTGTTTATCACCCTCTGTGCAAGCATGGCATCTGTGATACGCATTTTAGCCTCCACTCTTGCTATATCTATCAGTTTATAATTGCGAACCTATCATCGCTTTGCCAAGAATATCTAAAAGGCTGTTTACAATCTGCAAAAAGTAAACTGCAGCTCTGTAGGCTTGCTGGAAGAGAATGATGTTAGTTGCTTCCTCATCAAGGGATACTCCGCATATACTCTGGCGACGGTTCTCAAGCTGGTCAAGGAGAGTTTTTTGATTATCTTTCAGCCCTGAAGTTTGCTTTGTTTCTACTCCAAGGTCCGCTATTATCTTACCATAATAATCAGAAAAAGTAGAAGTCCCGTCATCCATAACAAGCCTGTCCTTAAGCGCAAAGATAGAGAGAGCATTGCTGTTATCTCCAGGTGCCCCGTTACTGGAAGCAGCAATTTTACTTAAATCTTCCTTTATGGCATCATCAACAGCAATATCTTCTGCTCCTTCTCCTTTAAAAAAATTAGATAGGATACCCAGACTCCCAAGCATAATATTATCAGGATCAGCAGTAATTCTAACTGTCTGAGGATTTGAGGAATAAGGTCTAAGTATCAGTTTATTTCCATCTTTTGTTGCTTCAACCCCGGTATTAGCTACCTCGGCATTTATCTTCGCAATAATGGCATCAAGATCATCCCCTGCAGCTACCTGAATGTTAACCCCGTTAATTCCAAAACTACCATTGGTATCCAGGGTACCGGTAAAATCCTTCCACCCTCTTATCTGGTTTGTTCCATCAAGTCCCATTCCCTGGCTATGAATAGCGTTAACCTCATCTATCAAAGTAGAAGCAAGGGCATCAAGTTGCTCGAGAAAAGCCGGGATAATATTATCTCTTATTTCAATAAGTCCTTTTAATTTTCCATTAGTTATAACCACTTTCTCCCCGCTATCCCTCCATTTAACATCCAGAAAACCATTTTCTCCTGCCTCGGCTAAAAAAGGGGAAACTGTTCCCTTGCTAACTAAAAGCTGCCCATAAACACTCACTCTTAAAGTATTGTCTCTCATTTCCTGATATTTGAAATTAATAAGCTGCGAAAGCTCATCTAAAAGCAGGTCGCGTTTGTCTCTTAAATCATTAGCCTGAGCTCTTCCTCCAAGCTCTACTTTTTCTATCTCCTCGTTAAGATGAGCTATCTGTCCAATTATACTATTTAAATGGTCAACTTCTGTCTTTATCTCTTCATCGATTTTAGTCTGAAGGTTTCTGAGATTTTGATAAAGACTTCTAAAAGCCTCACATAGAGCCTCACCCTGCTCTTTTACATTGGCCCTTGCTGCTCCGCTCTCAGGATTATTAGCAAGGTCTGACCAGCTATCCCAGAAATCGTTCATTATTTTTCCAATGCTATTGTCTGATGGTTCATTAAAAAGAATTTCCAGCTCTTCAAGGATTTCAAGTTTAGCTTTCCACCTGCTTAGCGTGGGATTTTCCTCGCGGATATAAAAATCAACCACCTCATCCCTCAATCTTTCAACTTTCTCTACCTTAACACCTGTTCCCATAGAGCCCTGGGGTAAGGTAGTGGCGAGGATAGCTCTCTGGCGAGAAAAACCGGGTGTATTTACATTAGCAATGTTATGACCTATTACATGAAGAGCCTGACGTTGGGTTCTTACCGCTCTTATTCCAATCTCGAGAGATCTGAGCGCTTCCATTGTTATTCCTTAATTCTCTTAGCTTATCTTATTTAAAAGTTTCCTTGTCTGTTCCTGGATGTGAGCTTTACCTTTTAGATTATAAGTGGGAGTGGATTTTGTCCCCGTTAACCTGTGGAAATACTCATTAATTATCTTTATAGAATACTCAAGAAGAGAGATATTTCTGCGGTTAATCCGATTAATCTCAGCAATTTTTGATATTATCTTTTTACGAAGACTCTCCACGTGAAAATAAGGCAAATTCTTCTCCTTCATCTCCACTATGAGACTTGAAAAAGTGACATTCTGAGGAAGAGATAGTTTATCTTTCATAATCTTGACAATATTCATCCTCAGTTTTTCCCATATTTTCATCTGAGTGAATATCTTTTCCTCTTCTTCCACAACCTCTTCAAGCTTTTTTAAATCACCTTCTATTATGGCTTTTTCCTCTCTTTTGCAGAGCTTGCTTAAAACCTCATAGAGATAAAGTTGTTTCTTTAAAACTTTAACTAATTTATTTATTTCCTCCATTTTCTCCTCCACTTTTTCCTTTAATTCTATTCTTTAGCTGATTGAAAAGTATCTTTGCAAGACCTAAACCTCCTGCCTCAGCTACTTTCTCTGCGATGGTATCGTAAAACTCCTCCTCGTAAATTTTACTACTAAACTCCTCCTTTAAGAAACCAGATTCAGGTATAGTCTTCTTCATCTGACGAAAAAGATAGCTTAAAAAGATAGCCTCAAACTGTGAGCAAACCTTTTTAAGATTCTCTTCACCGTCCAGATTTTTTTCTCTCTCTATTAACCTCAAGGAGTAAACATTCTCCGCAATCCTGTAGTGGTTAATCTTTTCATTTAAAGCTGGTAAAAAATGAGAGTGAAGCACAATTACCTCCTTTTCTACATTATTACAAGTTCTGCCTGTAAAGCTCCTGCCTCTTTCAATGCCTGGAATATGGCAATCATGTCTCTGGGAGTTACTCCCAGAGCATTAAGAGACTTCACAAGCTCCTCAACAGTTGTACCTTCTAAGACCGCAATCCTACCCTTTTGCTCCTCAGCCTTCACCTTCTTTTGCTCCTCAACTTTTGTTTCTCCCTGGGAAAAAGGAGGAGGTTGAGAAATAATGGGAGTAGTCTCAATAGTTACAAGCAAACCACCATGAGCAACAGCTACAGGGGAGATTCTAACATCACTACCCACAACTATAGTTCCCGTTCTTTCATTAATCACAACCCTTGCTACACTCTCTGGAATAATGGTAAGGTCCTGAACAGTGGAAATAAATCCTGCTAATTTCTCACCCTGTGAATCCTCAGGAATTTTAACTTTAACCAAACTGGCATCAACAGCAGTAGCAAGCTTCTTAGAAAAATTCTTGTTTATTGCCTCACAAATGCGAGTAGCAGTAGTAAAATCAGGATGGGAAAGAACAAAGTTAATTTCCTCCTCGGGAATGTCAGCCACAGGAGATCTCTGTACTATTCCACCTGCAGGTATTCTCCCAACTGTGGGGTGATTTTTACGGGAGCTTGTTCCCCCCGCCTCTACATTAAACCCACCTATTGAAACAGGACCCTGAGCCACAGCATAAACTTTCCCATCCATACTCTGAAGGGGTGTAAGAAGCAAAGTCCCTCCCTCAAGACTTGTAGCATTACCCAGGGAAGACACCATCACATCTATCCTGCTCCCCGGTCTATTAAACACGGAAACCTTTGATGTAACGATAACAGCTGCACAGTTTTTCACACTGAGCTTTTCAGGATCTACAGCAATGCCCATGTTTTGAAGCATATTGCTTATAGACTGGACGGTAAAAACAGCACCCCTTTTATCACCTGTTCCATTTAAACCTACAACAAGCCCATAACCAAAGAGTTGAATTTCCTTTACATCCTGAAGTCGGGTGAGATCCTTTATCCTCACCTCAATCTCGGTTGCAAAGCTAACAGATGAAACGATAAATAAAACTATACAGAGAAAAATCCCGGTGAATTTCTTCATCTTTTTACCTCTCTAAAATATCCTCAGCCAGCTAAAAAGTCTCGTAATGAGACCGGGTCTTCTGGCTTCAGTTATAGGTCCTCTTCCTTCGTATCTTATATTAACCTGGGCTATATTCACTGAAGAAATAGTGTTATTTTCCCCTATATCCTGAGGACGAACAATCCCCTCAAGATATATAATCTGCTCTTCTTGATTTACTTTAACCTTTTTCTCTCCTCTTACTTTAAGATTGCCATTGGGAAGGACCTCAATAACTTCAACGGTAAGTTTAGCTAAAATACTTGCCTTGCGCTGAGTTGAGCCAGAACCCCCGTATCCTGAAGAATAATCCCACCCCAAAGAGGGAAGACTCGTAGAAAAGGAGGGAAGACTCGTAGAAGGAAGACTTACCTCACTATCAGTTTTACTTTTCCTGTCAAAGTCAGTTTTAGCAGTTTGAGAAGCTGTTGAAAATTCAGATATAATCACAGTTAAAGTATCGCCCACCTTAGAGGCCCGGGGAGTAGTGAAGAGAGAAGTTACTGCTTCTACCTGTAAAGAGTTAGAGTTAACGATAAAAATCAGGACAAAAAGTACAGATAAAACCTTTGCAAAGAGATATATTTTCATTTTACCACTCCTCAACACCTATAGGATTTACTTTTACGGTAAAAGGGGCTATTATCTTTCCTTTTATTTTCTTAAAAGAAGAAACATTTATAACCTCTATTGTTTCTCCCTTTTTCCCTGACTCAAGGGCTCTTGCCTGGGTAACAACCCTCAAATTACCCTCCTCTACCACAAGGCTGACAATATCTCCTCTCCTGACAAGATAACTTTCCTTTTCTCTTAAAGAGCTATCTTTTCCAGATAAATCTCTCTTACCTTGCTTGTCAGAAAGGGATAAATTCTCTCTGCTTACAAGAATCTCTTCATTCCCATATATACTGACCTGCTGTGGAGATATTCCATTTTGATAGAGACGTACCAGAACATATGCCTTATTTAAAAATCGAGTTTTCCCGGGAAGAGGGGAAGAGCCAACCTTTATCTTCAGAAGTTTTCGCTTTAAATTCTCATCTGCTTTAACTTCTCTGGCTATCTCTCCAAGATAGATAAAATCACCTTTAACTTCAGCTTTATCCTTCAGAATTACCACTACCTTTTCCCTGCCCATAGCAGATAAAGGCAGATAGCTAAAAGCCAGTAAAACAAGGCACATAAGCGGCAAAAACTTAATTTTTATCATCTTTCGCCTCATCTACCTTTATCTACCTTTACCTTCGCAAATTGTTAGCTATTCTGAGCATTTCATCTGTGGTCTGGATAGCTTTAGAGTTAATTTCGTATGCTCTTTGAGCTATAATCATATTAGCCATCTCTTCTACTACCTGAACGTTGGACATCTCCAGAAATCCCTGAGAAACAATGCCAAATCCATCAAGACCTGGAGTCCCTGTAATTGCCTCACCCGAAGCATCTGTTGGCTTGTAAAGATTGTATCCTATACTATCAAGACCTGCTGGATTTATGAACTTAGCAAGGACTATATTCCCCACTTCCTGAGGAGCGGTATTTCCCGGAAGCAAAACAGATACTGTTCCATCGTGGGAGATGGAAATATTGGTTGCTTCTGGAGGAATAACTATTTCTGGCTCAAGGGTAAGACCATTAGCAGTTACTATCCTGCCATCCTTATCCAGTTTAAAGGAGCCATCTCTTGTATAAGCTATACTCCCATCTGGCTGAAGCACCTGAAAGAAACCATCTCCTTCAATAACAAGATCAAGTGGATTCTGAGTCTCCGTCACCTCTCCCTGGGTAAATATTTTTCCAATAGCTACAGGCTGAACACCATGGCCAATCTGAATACCAATAGGAAGCTGTCCACCACCAGGAGCTTTACCTCCAGCCATAGTTATTGTCTGATAAAGAAGGTCCTGGAAATCAACCCGACTTTTCTTAAATCCTATTGTATTTACATTGGCAAGATTATTTGCTATCGTATCCACAAATAGCTGCTGCGCCTTCATACCTGCTGCTGCAGTCCATAGAGCTCTTAACATTTCCTTACCTCCTTAAATTCTTATTTGTAACTCGTTACAAACCTTTTCTAAGGTTGCATCCTGAAGTTTAGCTGCTCTTTGAGCAGCCTCATAAAGACGAAGGTTTGCTATAAGGCTTACCATTTCCTTAACTATATCTACATTGGAAAGTTCAAGATATCCTTGCTTAATTAGATAACTACCCTGTATTGTTCCTTTAGAGCCTCTGGGTTCAAAAAGATTTTCCCCCTTTTTATAAAGATAAAGAGAGGTATTCGGGAAAAACTCCACTCTTATTTTGTCTATTTTCTTTCCGTTAACTATCACCTCCCCTTGAGGATTAATATCCAGGTTAGAGACCTTCGGGGAGGGAATGGTTAAAATTCCTCTTTGCCCGAGTAAAAAATAACCATCTGGAGTTATCACCCTTCTCTTATTATCCAGACTAAAATTACCAGCTCTTGTATAAGCTATACCTTGAGGAGTAAGAAGTACGAAAAATCCCTTTCCCTTAATAGCTATATCCAGTACCCTCCCCGTAGATTCAACCTCTCCCTGGCTAAAGTCGATAAAAGTATCTTCAACTTCTGATTGTCTTTGATCTCCCTGAAGTTCCCTTTGTAAAATAGTGGAAAAACTTCTATAAACAGGAATATCCCTTTTGTACCCGGGTGTAGATACATTTGCAATATTATTGGTGATTACCCTTTGCGCCTGCATTACTGCAAGCATTCCTGAAGCTGCACTGAATAATCCTCTAACCATCTTTCTCACCTTAAAATATTTTCTCACCACCTCTATTCTTGCAAAACATGTGCCAAAAAATGAGAGATAAATAAAATATTAAATTTTATTAAAGGAAAGGGTTAAAAAGCACAATTTTTAACCTGAAGGTAGGAAAAATCTTCTTTGAAGGTAGGTAAAATTTAATTAGAGAATCTCATTTATTAATTTTTTTAAAGTTTTTTCCAGAACCTCCTTGGAATCATATTCCCCAGCAGATAATTTCCTCTCTACTTCTTTTATTCTATCCTCCCTCACCTCGGGCATCTTTTTAATTATTTGAATATATTCGGAAATTTTCTTAGCTTCAACAGAAAGGTCCACTATATCTTTTCCCTGTTTCCCCGATAATTTCAAAAGATGTTTTCTTATCTTTTCCTTTGTTATCTGCTTAATATGAGTATTGGCAGAAGGAAAAGAGCCATCTATTTTTCTTGATTCCATCTTATTACCCCCCTATTTTAGTCTATCACTTCTTCAATTTTATCTTTTAAATCATTTAAAGAAAAAGGTTTGGTAACATAGCTTGTAGCTCCTGCCTCAAGCGCAGCCATAACCTCTTCCTGAGTATTTATAGTTGTCAGCATTATAACAGGAATTTTCTTATTTTTTTCTCTTAAAGCATGGAGAAACTGCAAACCATTCATCTCGGGCATATTCCAATCACATATAATAAGGTCTATCTTACCTTCATCGAGTTTTTTTAACCCCTCCATGCCATTTGTTGCCTCTATTATTTTATCATATCCCAGTTTGGTCAAGTGGTGTCTGGCTATTTTACGCATGGTTGTTGAATCGTCTACAATCATTATAGTAATTTCGCTATTCATCAGAAACAACCTCCTTTTGATTTAAAATCTCTCCTATGCTTTCTCTAAGCTCATCCAGTTGAAAGGGTTTGCTCAGATATTTTTTTATCCCCAGATCCTTAACTTTTTCGCTACCTTCTTTTTCACTTACACTGCTCACAACTATTACAGGTATATTTTGACCGGACTCTTTTAAGGTTTGAAGAAACTCCACTCCATCCATCTGAGGCAAATTTAGCTCTGTAATAATAAGATCTGGATTTTTAAATTCCACTGCTTCAAGGGCTTCGATTCCATTAGAGGAGGTTATTACATCCCAGTTCTTTCCTCCCAGGACCCCTTTATAAAATTTCTGCACCCTTGGTTCACTATCAACACATAAAATCAATTTTCTCTTTTTGATTCCCTGATAACTTCCGGATAAAACATCCTCCACTAATTTTTTAAGCTCTTTCTTATCCACAGGCTTTCCCAGAAAACGGACTATACCCAGCAACTCTGCCTCTTTTCTTATCTCCTCCCGAGGATAGGCGGTAACCATTATCACTGGAAGCTCTTTTAGCTGGACAACGGATTGCATATCTTTTGTGAGCTTTCTTATATTTCTCAAAACTTCAAGTCCGCTCATATCAGGAAGCTCCACATCCAGAATTAAAAGGTCAACATCTTTTTTCATTACTGTATCAAGAACCTCTCTTCCCTTCTCGACAAATATCAACTCATAATTCTTAGAGGTCAAAGTTTGTTTCACAAATATCTGAAATAATTTAACATCATCGGCAACCAGTATAAATTTTTTCTCTTTTTTATCCATTGAAAAATAAATTGCAGGTTCTAAATTTAAGAATGCATCTTAAAGAATGCCACTTGTTTTTATTATCGGCAGATAGTTAATTTCCCTTTAATTTGAGGATAATCCGGCCCAAAGGTCTTTTAGAAAGAGATTAACATATCATTTTTTTATAAAAAAGTAAAGCTTTCCTGTGTTTTTAATTGAAGCTCTGGCTGAAGCGTCTTTCCCTTCTCCAAAGTAAATATCTACTTTCTCAGGACCTTTGATAATCCCTCCTGTATCCTGACAAAATACAAAACGAGCTATCTGTCCTGCCTGCTTAACCTTACCTTTGACATTAACCCGGGGATTTTGATATTTAATGTAAGCTAAAGCTCCCAGGGGAAAAATTTTCTTATCTATGGCTATTGATATATAAGGGGTAAGCTCTCCTCCTGTAGCTCCTACAGCTTTTCTCCCTTGCTTATTTTTAACAAAAAAAGTAAACCTCTCATTTTGATTAAGGTATTTATCCATTTCTTCAGGATGACGTTGAAAGTATTTCTTGATGGACTCAAGAGAAAGCTTATCCCGGGATATTTTCCCATCTTTAACAAGCAATTTACCAACACTTGTGTAAGGTCTACCATTGGTCGCCGAATACCTCACCCAGAATTCCTCTCCATTATTTAAGATTATCTTTCCTGAACCTTCAATCATCAGATAGAATCTATCTATTTTGCTCTTTAAATATAAAAGCTCAAGGCCTTTTCCTTCCAAAACCTTTTTTTCCACAATATCCTTTGTGCTCCAGTAGGGAACTATTTCCTTCTTTAAGGGGTCTATTCTATAAACTATCTTTTCCCCTTTAAGCACAGGATTAAACCTGCCTAAATCAACTACCTTTAAATCTTCTGGCTTTAAGTAAATAGGATATTTGAAAGAGCCCTGCTTTTTAAAACTCCCCTCATATACAGGACTGTAATATCCAGTAAAAATAATCCTCCCCTTTCCCTCTTTTCCAGCAGCCTGATAGACAACAAAGCGCTCTCTTACAAGTCTGTTAAACTCATCCTCGTCTTTTGCCTCTTTAATAGTTTTAAGTAAAAGTTCAGCAGAATCTTTCACCAGAGAAACTGCAAGCTTTTCTTTTCCGAAGGAAATTTTTTCTCCGGAGACTATTTTTTCCTGTAAAAATTCTTTCTCTCTATGGAATGCCTTTTCAAGTTCTTTCAAATCGTTTTTTGGCAAAATAAACCTCGGAATTTTATCCTCCGGAATTTTCACCAGATACTCTTCAGGAAGCTTGACCGCAGTCTTTCTCCCAGGAATCATTACTAAAAAGTAATAAAGTATAAAAAACTCTGCCACAAGAACAAAAACCACAACTGAGAGAAGAAAAAATCTCCTTGAATTCATAACTTCCCTCATTAAAACTTTTCTCCTATGTGCATATTTTTATTTTAAAATAAACCTTTTAACCCTGCATTTTCTTTTTAATATAATAATAAAAATAGGAATGTTGTTAATTTTTGCTGCATTTTACAGGCAAGTAATTTTGACATTGCTTAATAACTCTGGTATTATGTTACAGGTTGTGGGTTAATATTATTGGGAACCTTTTTAAACTATTGCCGGTAAATTAAAAAATAAATAGGGGAGAAAGTAAGATATGGAGTACCAAAATTTAGGAAAGACCGATATAAAAGTTTCACGAATCTGTCTTGGATGCTGGGCCTTTGGAGGAGATAGATTCTGGGGTCCACAGGAGGACTCTGAATCAATAAGGACAGTTCATGCTGCTCTTGATGCAGGTATTAATTTTTTTGATACAGCAGAGGTTTACAGTGAAGGACGATCAGAGGAAATCCTTGGCAAGGCACTCTCTGGTTTGCGAGATAAAGTTATAATAGGAACAAAGGTAAGCCCTCAACACCTTTCCCGAAAGGAACTTATTAAATCCTGCGAGCAAAGTCTTCGCCGGCTTAAGACCGATTGCATTGATGTGTACCATATACACTTTGCCAATCCTCATATTCCTGTAGATGAAACTCTTTCCTGTATGGAAGATTTAAAAAAGCAGGGGAAAATAAGAGTTATTGGAGTGTCAAATTTTGGAAGAAGAGATCTCCAGGAAGTCTTAAAATACGGTAGAGTGGAGGTCAACCAGCTCCCCTATAATTTACTCTGGAGAGCAATTGAATATGAGATTATTCCTGTCTGTATTGAAAACAATATCTCCATTACCTGCTATAGCCCCTTAGCTCAGGGTCTTCTCACAGGGAAATTTCACTCTCCTGATGAGGTACCGGATGGAAGAGCTCGAACAAGACATTTCTCAGGGAAAAGACCTCTCGCTCGCCATGGGGAGAAAGGTGCAGAAGACGAAACCTTCTCCACCATAGAAGAGATAAGAAAAATATCAGAGCAAACCAATATTCCAATGATTTACCTTGCTCTTGGCTGGCTATTAAGTAAAAAAGAGGTAAGCTGTGTTATAGTTGGAGCAAGGAATCCTGACCAACTTCACCAAAACATTAAGGCTATAGATGTTAAACTCTCCCCGGATATTGTTGACAGGCTAACAAACATAACAGAAAAATTAAAACAGAAACTGGGTCCCAATGCGGATATGTGGGAGTCTCAACTGAAATCTCGTATACATTAAAAAGAAGTTACAACATTCATAATTTTTCAATTTTTAACTGACTTTCTTCTGGCGAGTGGATGCAGGACAAAGTTCTCAAGATAATCTAAGATTTATCCTCGCAGGATAAAAAATTATGGCTTTATCAGCGTCACAATGTGGTAGTTAAAAAAGGATAAGCTCTGGTATGAGAGATGCAAGACTTTATGCCAAGAAGATAATGCTTGGACCTTCTCCATGAAATTTTTACCACAGGTTCTGACTTAGAGCCTTTTATGTTGGCAAGACTGTTATTATTGAGTATCCATCTACAATCCATGCTCATAGACCTGCCATATCTCAGGTAAAGATTGCG
>JAGGZA010000026.1 GCA_021162265.1 Candidatus Aerophobota bacterium
AAGAGAGGTGAACATCAATAAATTTATTCATGAAACCGGAAAAAGCAGTCTTGGGATTACCACTTAACTTTGCCACATACACATCAATTGTGGTTGACCCGGATATAGAAAGAATGGTATCTGCCTCATTTGTCGCATCAATTATAGTATTTGTATTATTGATAACATTCACATTACTTTCATAGTGTAAATCTGTAACTGATGCTCCAAGCCAAGGATCATATGATACATTGGTTGATACTTTATCCCCCGAGCCTGGACCATTTTCTCCAGGACCATCCTTTGCTCCCCACCAGTTATGTTTTGCATCAAAAGTTGCTTCACTCCACACACCATAAGTCAAGTTACCGGATATATTGTTATAGTAGCCAAAATTATTATCAGAATTCGAATCATTGTGGATTCCACTGGGAAAAGTACTCTCGTTATTTGAAATGGTATTACCCAGTACCCTGTTGTTATCGGAGCTGGAAAAATAAATTCCATGACTGTTATTTGAAATATTATTTTTGAGTAAGGTATTATAATCGGAACTACCAAGGTAAATCCCGTAATTGCTTCCCGAAATATTGTTGCCTGTGATAGTAGCATTATTAGAATCATCAAGGAAAATTCCCTCATCAGTATTATTACTTACATTGTTACCGGAGACAGTTGTACCAGAGGTACTGTAAAGATAAATTCCTTTAGAGTTATTTGTAACAGTATTATTTAAAATCTGACAATTGTTAACACTGTTAACCTTAATACCAGCAGCTGCATTTGTCGCAC
Source organism: Candidatus Aerophobota bacterium (assembly GCA_021162265.1). GTDB lineage: Bacteria > Aerophobota > Aerophobia > Aerophobales > B3-G15 > CBFDTW01. The sequence goes on from JAGGZA010000026.1 coordinate 772, forward strand.
CTGATACTGTCAGACCACTGATTGTAACTGAGGCAGCACTGATACAAAATACATCGGTTGACGAATCGCTGGCAGTAATAAGAGGCTGTGTGCCGGGTGATGCCTGAATGGTCAGGTTACTTACGTTGATGGTTACATTCTCTGTAACAGGATGGGTAACATCTCCTGATATCTGGATAGTATCGCCTGCTGATGCGGCATCAACAGCCTGCTGAATAGTGGCATAGGTTATCCCTTTGGTTATGTTCTCAATGCTAACAACATCTGCTGCTGCACCCTGGGTAAATCCTATAAGAACTCCAATTCCTATTATTCCCAATCCCAAGAACCTCAATGATTTCAATTTAATCATTCCTACACTCCTTTTCACAATGGAGTAACTCAGCGCTGCCATACCTTACTCCTTTTGTTTAACTTACTTATTTTTTATGGTTAAAGTAGGTATTATTGTTGAATAACAACTTATGAAGTGCTCTTTGAGGGATACGAAAAATAAATCCATAAAAAAACCGACCCTTTTCCAGCACCTCATTTTACACACAGTGCTGTAGGGGGCCGGTTGCGTCACTGGATCCCTTCGCCCTGAGACGCCCACCTTCTAAGGCGAAGTTCCACTCCTCCCTTTCTCTCTGTTAACCCTTGTTTTAAAAGAATCCGTATTTTTGCAGTTATCAGGTTGGAATAAAATATACCTCACATAGTTATTTTGTCAAGTTTACCGACATATCTTTTTAGAACCTTTGAAAAATGCTTTATATATCAAAATATATCAAAAATATCATCTTTAATATTAATATCATCTTTTAAAATAAAACTAAAACATGAAAAAAGCTTACCTGCTAATCTTCCAACGACTCTCAATGGACTTCAGGTGAGCTTCAAATCCTTCCTGTAGAGCAATATTGGCTATATACTCTTTCATCTTTAAAAGGGTATCTGAAGAAAGTTTCTGGTAGGATATTCTCCTGAGGAAAGTGTCAACTGAAAGTCCTGATAAAAATCTTGCACTTCCACCTGTTGGTAAAATATGATTGCACCCTGTAAAATAGTCTCCCGCAGCAACAGGTGAGAAAGGACCTAAAAAAACAGAGCCTGCGCTTTTTACAAGAGAAAGGACTTTATCAGGGTTTTCCGTCATAATTTCAAGATGCTCTGGAGCAAACTTATTGGCAAATTCTACTGCCTCTTCAATAGTATCTGCCAGAAAAATCAAACCATTTTTACCAAGAGAGGAGGTTATTATGTTTTTTCTCTGCGTAAATTCTTTCTCTTCCTTTATTTTACTGTAGACATCCCATGCCAGCTTATCTGAAGTGGTGACAAGAACGCTCCAGGATGCTTCATCGTGCTCTGCCTGAGCCAGCATATCCCATATAACGGATTGTAGAGGAGCAGAATCATCAGCTATAATTAACACCTCGCTTGGACCTGCAATACAGTCAATACCTATCTTACCAAGGCTTGCAAGATAAGCTTTAGCACAGGTAACATATATATTACCCGGACCTGCTATCACATCAACCCCGGGAATAGTCTGCGTTCCGTAGGCAAGGGCAGCGATTGCCTGAACCCCTCCTGCATTTATAAGCACATCTGCACCGGCAATATGAGAAGCAACTATAACCTCGGGAGTGATTTCTCCATTGAAAGAAGGAGGACTGCAAACAATCACCTCTGACACACCAGCAAGTTTTGCAGGAATACATCCCATTATTGCAGTGGAAGGATAGCTTGCTTTTCCCCCGGGAACATATATCGCAGCCTTTTCTACAGGAGAAAAGAACTCTCCCAGAGTATAGCTACCAGAAAGATTCCTGGTGGTTGACCAGTTCTTCCTTATTTCTAATTGACTGCGATGAAACTCCTTTACCTGATGAGACATTTTCTCAAGGGATAAAACCAGAGAGGAAGGAACTTTTTTATAAGCTTTTTTAATTTTCTCCTTTGAGATAATTAAAGATTTTGGTGATAATCTTACCTTATCAAACTTTTCGGTAAAATTTAAAACAGCCTCATCTCCCTTCTCCTTTACCTCATTTATTACAGGAATTATCCTGGGAATAATTTCTTCAAATTGGAACCTAAACCTGTAAATAATCCTCTCATAGTCCTCTACGGAAAGGTCCTTCAGTCTTTTTGGTTTTTTCAAGAAAGCTTCCTTATTAAAAATTTTTACCTATTTAAGAACACTTCCCAGAGCGTATCCTCTTTCAGACCTGACAATCTCTATTAAAGAAATTTTGCCCCTGAGCTTGTCTAAACTCTTACTTCCGCCACAGATTAATACTCTTATGTAATTGTGAGTATACCCCACAGGATAACCTGTATCAGGGTCATTCTTACTTTCAATTAAGACAGGAAGAGCTTTCCCAACAAATCTATATATAAAATTTTGAGAAAGGTTGAGAGCAAGTTCTTTGAGAGCTTTGCTCCTTTCTCTTTTCACCCCTTCCCGAACCTTTGGTCTCATCATGAAAGCGGGAGTTTCGGGACGAGGAGAAAAACGGAATATATGGAGCCGATGAAAACCAACTTCTTTTACAAAGCGGAGAGTATTCTGGAAATTATTTTCCCTTTCTCCAGGAAAACCGATTATAATATCACCGGTTACCCCAAGCTCGGGTACTTTTTGTCTGAACTTATCTATTAACTCTTTAAGCCATGAAGTAGTATATCTTCTACCCATCTTTTTTAAAATCTCATCATCTCCACTTTGAAAGGAAAGGTGAAGATGGGGACAGATAAGGGGTGATGTAGCCATTAAATCTAAAAGACCTTCTGGTATAAGGTGAGGCTCCAGGGAACTTAACCTTATCCTTCCATCCTTACCCATAGAGGGAATAATCTTTTCCAAAAGATTGGTTAAAGAAAAAGGTGAGTCAAAATCTCTTCCGTATAGGGCAAGATTAACTCCTGTAAGGACAACTTCTCTATAACCTGTATTATAAAGATTTTTAATCTCCCCAATGATTTCCTCAGGCTTTCTACTGCGAATTTTGCTACCTCGCACATAGGGAATTCTACAGTAAGTGCAAAACTGGTTACACCCATCCTCCACTTTAACAAAAGCTCTATCATGGTTGGAAAAACTGCGAATAGTAAAATCACCATTAAGTCTACTTTTTTGCAAAAGAAACCTGTCTATCTTTAACTTATCTACATTTTTTATTATCCTTATTTGAGGAAATTTCTGCATCATTATTTGAGGCTGGGCTTCAACAAGGCAACCTGTAACAATAACTTTTGCTAAGCTATTTTTTTTAAGTGCCTGTTTTATCATATATATAGACTTACGATCAGCCCCTGCAGTAACACTACAGGTATTTATGATATATACATCAGCAAAGGAGGGAAAAGAAACAATCTCAAATCCTGCTCTTTCCAGTCTTTCCCTCATTACCTGAGTTTCATATTGATTAACCTTACATCCAACTGTTGCAAAAGCTACCCTTGTCATCGTTTGTCCGCTAAAGAGTAATTTACAAAAGGAAGGTCTTCTTTATTGTCCAAAAAGACCCCTGACTTTACGAAAAAACTCCTTTATCCTGGGCTGGCCTGTATCTCTACTAAGTTCATCAAATCTTTTAAGAAGCTGCTTCTGCTCTAAGCTAAGGTTAACTGGAGTCTCAACATATACCTTTACCAGTTGGTCACCCCTTCCCGACGAATGAAGATGAGGAACCCCTTTACCTCGCAGGCGAAATATTTTACCACTTTGAGTCCCCGCAGGTATCTTAAGCTTAACCTTACCATCAAGAGTGGGCACTGAAATTTCTCCTCCCAAAGCAGCAAGAGCAAAACTTATAGGAACCTCCACTACTATATCATCTTCCCTTCTTGAAAAAAGAGGATGAGGTCTCACTCTTATGGAAACAAAAAGGTCCCCACTTGGACCACCTTCAATCCCTGCCTCTCCTTCTCCTCTTAATCTTAGAGTGGTTCCATCGTTAACACCAGGGGGTATTTTTACCCTTATTTTTCTTGTCCTTCTCACTCTACCTGTACCCCGGCATTCACGGCAGGGATGACGTATAATTGTTCCTCTTCCATGACACTGAGTACAGGTCCGGGTAAAAGAGAAAAAACCCTGTCTTGTCTGAATATACCCTGTTCCTCCACAGGCAGGGCAGGGTTCGGGCCGATATCCTGGCTCAACTCCCTGCCCACCACAGCGAGGACAGGTCTCATAGCGGGTAAGAGAAATCTCTTTTTCGGTTCCCTTCACTGCCTCTTCAAAATCTATCTCTAAATTGTACTGGAGAGATACTCCTGCTTGAGCTTTTCTGCTACGTGTGGTTGCACTTCCACCAAAAAGACCTCCAAAAATATCCTCTCCAAAAATATCCTCCCTGCCAAACACCTCTTCAAATATCTTAAAGGGATCAAAATCAAAACCACCAAATCCACCATATGTAGTTCCTCCTGTACCTACTCCTGCCTCAAGTCCCGCATGACCGTACTGATCGTATATTTTTCTCTTTTCAGGGTCCGATAAAATTTTGTAAGCTTCAGCAACTTCTTTAAACTTCTCCTCAGCTTCCTTGGGATTATCAGGATTCCTATCCGGATGATACTTCACAGCAAGACGACGATATGCTCTTTTTATCTCTTCAGGAGAAGCATCCCTCGACACTCCCAGAATTTCATAATAATCTTTTTTAGCCACTTGCATTCACCACTTACCATATCCCTTACTAATCTTCCACTTTATAATCAGCGTCAGTTATGTCTTCCTCTTTTCCTCCCTTTTCTCCTTCCTCTTTTTTCTGAGAACCAGTTGCTGCACCTTCCTGTCCCTGTTCCTGGGAGGCTTTTTGATACACAGCCTGACCTAATTTCTGAGAAACCTGGCTGAGTTTTGTTATCTTGTCTCTTATCTCCTGGACATTCTCACCCTGCATAGCTTTCTTCAAATCATCAATTGCAGTCTGAATTTCTCCCCTCTCTGCATCACTAACCTTGTTCCCATACTCCTTAAGAGCCTTCTCTGTAGCGTAGATAATACTATCTGCCTGATTTCTCGCTTCAATCAATTCTCTTTTTCTTCTATCCTCCTCAGCATGCTCCTCAGCCTCACGAATCATCCTTTCCTTTTCCTCCTCAGATAAAGCTCCCGTTTCCCTTATGGTAATACTCTGCTCCTTTCCTGTAGCCTTATCCTTGGCGCTTACATTTAGAATACCATTGGCATCTATATCAAAGGTAACCTCTATTTGAGGAACACCTCGGGGAGCAGGGGGAATCCCCACAAGCTGGAACCTCCCCAGGGTCCTATTATCCTTTGCCATAGGTCTTTCACCCTGTAAAACATGGATATCAACAGCCGTTTGATTATCATCAGCAGTGGTAAATATCTTACTGACCCGTGTAGGAATAGTGGTATTTCTCTCAATTAACTTGGTAAAAACACCACCAAGAGTCTCTATGCCCAGAGAAAGAGGAGTAACATCAAGGAGAAGTATATCTTTCACCTCTCCGGCAAGAACTCCTCCCTGGATAGCAGCACCTATAGCTACCACCTCATCAGGATTCACTCCCTTGTGAGGTTCCCTGCCAAAAAATTGCTTAACCATCTCCTGAACCTTGGGCATCCGGGTCTGTCCTCCCACCAGAATCACCTCATCTATATCAGAAGGCTTCAGTTTAGCATCATTAAGAGCCTGGCGGCACGGTTCAAGGGTTCTTTCAATAAGGTCTTCGGTAAGTTGCTCAAGCTTTGCTCTTGTCAAAGTCATACTAAGGTGTTTGGGCCCTGATTGATCAGCAGTTATGAAGGGGAGATTTATCTGTGTTTCCATAGTTGAAGAAAGCTCGCATTTGGCCTTCTCTGCTGCTTCCTTCAATCTCTGTAAAGCCATTCTATCCCTGCGAAGGTCTATACCATTCTCCTTCTGGAAACTATCAGCTATCCAGTCTATAATCCTCTGGTCAAAATCGTCTCCTCCAAGATATGTATCACCATTGGTAGCAAGAACTTCCACCACATTATCTCCAACCTCAAGAATGGAAATATCAAAAGTTCCTCCTCCAAGGTCATAAACAGCAATCTTCTTTTCCCCTTTCTTGTCAAGACCATAAGCCATAGCTGCAGCGGTAGGTTCATTTATTATACGCTCCACTTTAAGCCCGGCTATTGCTCCAGCGTCCTTAGTAGCCTGACGTTGGGAGTCATTAAAGTAAGCAGGCACAGTTATTACTGCCCTGGTTACCTCCTCTCCAAGATAATCCTCAGCAATCTGTTTCATCTTCTGCAAAATTCTTGCTGATATTTCCTGGGGCAAAAATGTTCCTCTATTAACCTTAACAGCAGCTCTTCCCTGAGAGTCTGATACTATCTTATAAGAAACCCTCTTCTGAGCCTCACTTACCGCCTCCTCGTTGAATCTCCTACCTATAATCCTTTTAACAGAATAAATGGTATTCTCGGGATTGGTTATAGCTTGCCTCTTGGCAGGACCACCAACAAGCATCTCTCCTTTATCAGTAAAAGCCACCACAGAAGGGGTAGTTCTTCCTCCTTCCTGATTAGGAATTACCTTGGGTTCATCTCCCTCCATAACAGCGACACAGGAATTGGTAGTGCCAAGATCTATGCCAATTATTTTATTACTAATTTTTTTCGCCATTTAATACCTCCTTTTGGTAGTTAAATGAGGTTAATTATCGTTCAGGATCTTTCTTCTCCTGAAAATTAGAAGAATCAGAAGCAGGTTTTTTCCTCCTGTTGACTTTAACCATAGCAGGACGCAATACTCTATCTTTAAACTTATATCCCTTTCGCATCTCCTCCACTACCACGTTATCAGGATGCTCGTCAGACTCTATTCTCATAATTGCCTCATGAAGATTCGGGTCAAACTCCTCCCCCTGGGCAGATATCTCTTCAAGCCCCTTCTTTTTTAAAAGTTGCTTAAAATGGTCATATACCATTTTAATCCCCTGAATAAGGGAGGAAAAATCCTGAGAAATGCTGGCAGAATCAATAGCCCTTTCAAGATCATCAAGAACAGGTAAAAACTCCTTTATCAAATCCTCTATTGCCCAGGTTACAATCTGCTGCCTTTCTTTAACCATCCTCTTCTTATAATTTTCAAACTCAGCTTTTAGCCTCTTCAAGTGATCAAGATATTCCTCCGCTTCCCTGTCTGATGTCTCGACCTGCTTTTCAAGGTCTCTTATCTTTTCTCTCAAGCGGGAAAGCTCCTGCTTGAGTTCTCTAACTTCCTTTTCTCTTTCGGCTAACTTCTCCTCAGCCTCAAGATATTTATTTTTATAACTTATTCTCTTACTATCACTCATAGTTATTTAACCTCACAGGTATTAATTTTTAGTTAATTCTTAGAAAAAAAGAGGGTAAAGTCAAGCTATTCAATCTCTTGTCTTGACAAAGCTCTTGCTTTTATTATGGTAGGAGGATAGAGATGAAGGAAGCAAGGTTTTACGAAAAGCTTGAAAAAGGAAAGGTAAAGTGCACTTTATGTCCCCATCAATGTATAATTTCTCCTGGGAAAAGAGGCATATGTGGAGTAAGAGAAAATAAAAAAGGGATACTTTTTTCTCTTGTTTACGGGAAAGCTATTTCCTGGGCAGTTGATCCTATTGAAAAAAAACCACTTTACCACTTTTTCCCGGGTGATGATGCTTTCTCCTTTGCGACAGCAGGATGCAATTTCAGCTGTCTTAACTGTCAAAATTACACCATCTCTCAAATATCAAAGGAAAATGGTGAAATTCCGGGGGAAACTATCACACCCCAGAAAATAGTCGAGGCTACAAAGAAAAGCAAAGCAAAAATCATCGCTTATACTTACACAGAACCCACAGTTTTTTACGAATATGCATACGAGACCTGTAAATTAGCTCATAGCGAGAATATAAAGAATGTATTTGTCACCAACGGTTACATTATGTCCGAGCCTCTAAAAGAAATATCTCCCTTTCTTGATGCTGCTAATATAGACTTAAAGTCAATTAAGGAAACATTTTACCGAAAAATATGTGGTGGAAGGTTAAAGCCGGTGCTTGACAGTATAAAACTAATGAAAAAGTTGGGAATATGGGTGGAGATAACTACTCTTGTTATACCCGGGCTAAACGATAGTGAAGATGAGTTTAAAGGTATAGTAAACTTTATTCTCCAGATGGATAATGGTATTCCCTGGCATATTTCCCGGTTTTATCCTGCATATAAGATGCGACAGTATCCTCCTACACCTGTGGAAACTCTGCGCAGAGCAAGAGAGATAGGGAAGAGGATGGGTTTAAAATACATATACATTGGAAATGTTCCAGGAGAGGAAAGCGAAAACACTTTTTGCCCTGAGTGTGGCAAGATAATAATTAAGAGGAGGGGTTACTGGATTGAGAGAATGGATATAAAAGAGGGAAGGTGCCGGTTCTGCAATACTAAAATAGAAGGAGTGTGGGGGTAAATGAAAGAATATAAGATATACATTGGGCTTGAAGTCCATGTGGAACTTTCCACTCAAAGCAAACTTTTCTGCGGATGTAAGACAAAGTTTGGTGCTGCACCCAATACCCAGACATGTCCTGTTTGTCTGGGACTTCCCGGGGTGCTACCTGTTATCAACAGAAAAGCAGTGGAGTATACCATAATTACTGCCCTTGCCTTAAACTCCAGAATAAACAAAAATTGCCGTTTTGCCAGAAAAAACTATTACTATCCAGATCTTCCCAAAAACTATCAAATATCCCAGTATGAGGAGCCCCTGGCAAGTGGGGGATGGGTTGAAATTAAGGCAAACGGGAAGACAAAAAAGATAGGAATTGAAAGAATTCACTTAGAAGAAGATGCAGGAAAACTAATACATGGAGAAATTAAAGAAGATAAAGACTTTAGTTTTGTAGACTATAATAGGGCAGGAATACCTCTTATGGAAATAGTATCCCGACCGGAGATAAATTCTCCTGAAGAAGCTTATGAATACCTTGTCAATCTGCGACAGATCGTCCGATACCTGGGAGTGAGTGACTGCAATATGGAAGAGGGTTCCCTCCGCTGCGATGCTAACATCTCCCTGGGAGAAGAAAACAGGATGGGAACTAAAACAGAACTTAAAAATATGAATTCCTTTAAAGAAATAAGAGAAGGATTAAGAGCAGAGATAAAAAGGCAATACGAGCTTCTTTCAAGAGGTGAAAAGGTAATTCAGGAAACAAGAGTCTGGGATCCCAAAAAGAAAAAGACCTTTAGTATGAGAGGAAAGGAGGAAGCTCACGATTACAGATATTTTCCTGAGCCTGACCTTCCTCCTCTTTTCATAGATAAAAGCTGGGTAGAGCGACTGAAAGCAATTATCCCCGAACTTCCTCAGGAGCGTTTTAACCGTTTTATCCACCAGTACGGACTTCCTGAATACGATGCAGGGGTCCTTACAGAATCGAAGGATATTGCTGATTACTTTGAGGAATGTGTTAAGTTTTTTCCCAAACCAAAAATGGTAAGCAACTGGGTAATGGGAGATTTTATGAGACTTGTAAAAAAAGAAGATATGACAAAAATAAAAATCAGCCCTGCAAGTACTGCTGACCTTCTTTCGGAGGTAGAAAAGGGAACACTCAGTACAACTATGGCAAAAGAGGTAATGGAAGAAATGTTTAAAACAGGTAAAGGAGCCTCTCAGATAATAGAAGAAAGAGGGTTGAAGCAAATAAGTGATGAGGAAAGTCTCGATAAGGTAGCAGATGAGGTAGTGAAAGAAAACCCAAAGGCAGTAAAGGACTGGCAAAAAGGAAAGTCACAGGCAATAAAATTTCTTGTAGGTCAATTGATGAGAAAAACAAAAGGAAAAGCTAACCCTCAACTTGCTAATAAATTAATTGAAAAAAAGCTTAAAAATCTCTCAGGATAAACATTATGAACCTGACAAAAAGGGATTTTATCTCTATCTGGGATTTAAGTACCGAGGAAATCTATCAAATATTTAACCTTGCGGAAAAACTCCGGAATATAAAAGATAAAAGAGAGAACTTATATCCTCTGAAGGGAAAAACTATTGCCTTAATTTTTGAAAAACCATCCACCAGGACAAGGGTATCTTTTGAAGTTGGAGCCTATCAACTGGGAGCGTATCCTATTTTTCTGGCATCACGGGATATCCATCTGGGAAAGAGTGAAACCCTGGAAGACACAGCAAGGGTTATGTCAAGATATGTCCAGGCAGTTGTTATTCGCACCTTTGAACAGGAAAAAGTAGAAAGATTCGCTGCCAGTGCAAATATCCCCGTAATTAATGCTCTCACTGATTTTCTACATCCCTGTCAGGCCATGGCAGATTATTATACACTCTGGA
>JAGGZA010000102.1 GCA_021162265.1 Candidatus Aerophobota bacterium
CCTTATACTGCAGCAAGTAATAGCACTGTTTCCTCTTGGGCTGCTGCTGATCGGGTAAGGGGAGCAATTGGTGGTTCAGAGGGAGCAAAAGGTACTCATTATGGCATTAGCGACTGGTATGACCCTGCAAATGGTGTAACCTCAACCGGCGATATAGGATACGGAAGCGGATAGTAAGGGAAAACTGCTTTTATTTCACATCTTTCCCATGAAAAGGGCAGGAGATTTTTCCTGCCCTTTTCATTTTATATTCTCGCTCTCTCCAGATTTTCTTGACACATCAATAAAGATTCCTTATAAATTTAGACAAAACAAAATAAATCTCATGATTATGCTGTTTATTCTTTCAGTGATAATAGGGCTTGCAATAGGTTCTTTTCTCAATGTGGTAATTTACCGTCTTCCACGAGGAGAATCTCTCATAACTCCTCCCTCGCACTGTCCAAACTGCAAAAGCCGGATTCTGTGGTACGATAACCTGCCCATTTTAAGCTATCTTCTTCTTAAGGGCAGGTGCCGCAAATGTAAAAAACCTATTCCCTGGCGATACCCTATGGTAGAAGGAATCTGTGCTTTATTCTTTTTCCTTTTATTCTGGCATTATTCTCCTTCAATCTCTATAAATCTTTTTTTCATCCTTGCCCTGATTAAGGCACTTTTATTTGTATCCATCCTCATTCCTGTCTTCTTTATTGATATTGAACACCAGATTATTCCTGATTCTCTATCTTACACACTTTTTGCTTCGGTTGTTTCTATCTCAGGATTCCAGGGATACCTGATACCCAGCCTTAAAGGAGCAGCAGTTGGAGCAGGTATTTTTCTCTTAATTTTCTATCTCAGCCTTATCTTTCTTCACCAACCTGGTATGGGAATAGGAGATATAAAAATCGCTGCAGGAATAGGAGCCTTCTTTGGATGGGAAATGGCTCTTCTGGCTTTTTTTCTTTCTTTTTTCACAGGTGCAGTTATAGCAGGAGTATTTTTACTCCTTCATCTTAAACAGATGAAGGATAGGATTCCATTTGGACCTTTTCTTGTTGTGGGAGCATTTATAACTCTTTTTTTTGGAAAAAATATAATAAACCTTTACTTTTCTCTTTTGTGGTAATTTGACATTACCTTTTTCTCCTGTATTATTCAAAGTAAATTTTATATCAATATTTCTAAAATGCGAAAAGTAAAAATAGATGTCCCTGCCTCTACAACTAACATAGGGTGTGGATTTGACTGTTTGGGGCTTGCTCTCTCCCTTTACAATACTGTAGAAGTGGAACTAATAGAGGAAGAGAGTATCTTTATTGAGGTAAAGGGAGAAGGAGAAAAGTCAATCCCCACCACCAGGGATAACATAATTATCCCGGCATTGAAAATGGTTTTTGACAGGGTTAAAAAGAAACTCAAAGGAATAAGGATAAGGGAAATAAATCGCATTCCTCTGGAAAGAGGATTGGGCAGCAGTGCGGCAACACGTATCGCAGGAATAGTTGCTGCCAATTACCTTCTGGATGCCAATTTATCAGCCAGAGACATCCTGAAAATGGCAACTCTGCTGGAAGGACATCCTGACAATGCTGCTGCATCACTTCTTGGGGGACTTGTTGCTGTAACAATTAACGAAAGAGAACCTGCATGGGTAAAACTATCTGTTCCTGAAACATTAAAAGTGGTAGCAGTCATACCCCGAATAAAGGTTCCAACCAAAAAGGCACGAGAGATACTCCCGAGCAAAGTTTCTCTCTCTGATGCTGTATTTAATCTATCAAGACTGGCAATCCTTCTTCCATCTTTAACTGCAGGGATATGGGAAAATCTTTCATTTGCTACTCAGGATAAACTCCACCAGCCCTATAGATCCTCTCTTATACCTCAGATGAATAGAGTCCTTGAAGCAGCTTTAGCCGCTGGAGCTAAAGGAGCGTTTCTCTCCGGTGCAGGCTCGGGTATAGCAGCCTTTGTCTCTGAAAATAAGGCAGGAGATATCGGGAAAGCAATGCAGGATGCTTTTCTTGAAAAGGGAATTGAATCTGAGGTTTTTATCCTGTCTGTTGATAAAAAGGGGTGCAAAATAAATGAAGAAAGGTAAAAAGATATTTATCTTCTTAATTGTTGTAGAGATTGGATTTTTATCTGGCTGGTGGTTAAAAGCAAGATGGGACATCAGTAAAATGGACAGGAAAGTAGAAAAAGTAAGAGAGGAAATTCGGGAAATTGAAAAAGAAAATGAGAGATTACAAAATATGAAGAGGAAAATAAATAACCCTTTCTTTATGGAAAAACTGGCTCGAGAAAAACTGGGACTGGCAAAAAAAGGGGAAGTGGTATATAAAATTGTCCCCGGAGGAAATTAGCCCCCGCAAGTTTTTTCTACCTCAACCTACCTGATGAGTGGTAAGAATTGACTGCACCTGTTTCATTCCTCTGATAGGAGATAGCCTGTTGGCTATTTCTCTTATTAAAGAAAACTTTCCCTTAACTATAAGTACCTCCAGACACATATGAGGATCAAGATGAACGTGGGTTGTGGTAACAATTCTCTCGCTATAGGAATGTTGAAGGTCCAGAAGAGCCTCGGTAGTAGTTCTTACATCGTGATCATATAAGAGAGTAATAACTCCAACTCCTTCTTTCTCACCTATGGTTACCCTTTGCTGAATAAGCCAGTCTCTGATAAGGTCTCCTATTGCTTTGGATCTGTTGTTATAGCCTTTTTTTTGAATCTCCCTGTCAAAATTTTCAATAAGGTCCTTTTCAAGACAAACACCAAACCTCACCCTCTGGTCCATATCTCCTCCTTTTAAAAAATTATCTTTATATAATACCAAGAAAGATGGCAAAGGCAAGAGAAAAACCTTGACTTGTAACCTTTGTCCAGGTATAATGCTTCTATGTTTAGAAATCTTTTTAATTTCAAATTAATAGGTAAGGACTTAGCAATAGATCTTGGAACCACAAATACTCTTGTTTATCAAAAGGGTAAAGGCATAGTTCTCAATGCCCCTTCAGTGGTAGCAGTTAACAAGAAAAACAAAGAGGTCGTAGGAATTGGAGTACAGGCAAAACAAATGCTGGGAAAGACTCCGGAAAATATCCTGGCTATTCGCCCCTTAAAAGATGGAGTGGTTGCTGATTTTGACATAACCAAGAAGATGGTAGAACATTTTCTGCGTCAGGTTCAACCTGGAAAAACAATGATTGGACCAAGGCTTATAATAGGAGTACCATCTAAAGCTACCAAGGTAGAAAAAAGAGCTCTTGTAGAAATAGCCAAAGAGATAGGAGCAAGAAAGGTGGCTTTGGTAGAGGAGCCTGTAGCAGCAGCTGTGGGGGCAGACCTGCCTGTATCTGAACCTGTTGGGAACATGATAGTGGACATAGGTGGAGGAACAAGTGAGGCTGCAGTGACTTCACTCAATGGTGTGGTGATAAGTAATTCCATTAGAATAGCAGGAGATGAAATGGACGAGGTGATAATTCAATACCTTAAAGAAAAGTACAATCTTTTTGTAGGAGAGCAGATGGCTGAAAAGATAAAAATTACTCTTGGATATATGCCTCCTCCGGAAAAAGAAATGAAGATGAAGGTAAGAGGAAGAGACTTAAACAAAGGATTCCCTGCAGAAATAGAACTTTGCTCAGAGGAGATGAAAGAAATTCTTGAGCCTGTGCTTGTTCCCATTTTAGACATGATAGAAACAACTCTGGAACAGTGTCCTCCGGAACTTGCCGGAGATGTAATGGAAAATGGTATCTATCTCACAGGAGGAGGAGCCTGTCTTAAAGGCCTTGATATATGCATATCAAAAACAGTAAATCTTTCCGTTAAGAAAGTCCCAGAACCTCTCCTGGCAGTAGCACTTGGACTGGGCAAACTCCTTGATGATCATCACCTTTTATCTGCAGTGGAGGTAACTCCAAATAATATATAAAATAAATTTACTTAAAGGCCAGCCTTTTTTCAATGATTAAAGCAAGACCAAACTCCAAGTTGATTTTTACAGGAACATTCCTGGTTATCTGTTTAATTTTAATGTTAATCTCCTATAACAACCCTTTATGGTTTTCAAAACTCAGAGAAGGAGGATATTCTCTGGGTAATTTTTTTTATTCCTTATCATTTAATTCAAAGAAAAGCTTGAGTGATACAATAAAGATCATAATTCAAGCTAAAAAAATAAAAAAAGAAAACGAGCTTCTTAAAAGAAAACTAAATCAACTGATTATCAGGCAAAAAAATTATTATCAGGAAATTGAGATTGCCAACCAAAGACTGAGAAAACTTATAAATTTAAAAAAACGTACCCCTTATGATTTACTTCCTGCAAAGGTTTTAGCTTATTCACCTCAGGATTTCTTTAAGGTAATTTATATTAACAAAGGGAAAGAACAGGGAGTCCTCCGGGATATGGGAGTAGTTAACACCGAGGGACTTGTAGGAAAAGTAGTAGAAGTCTACCCTGAACAGGCTAAGGTAATGCTTATTATTGACAAAAGAAGCAAGATAGGGGTCAGAGTTCAGAGAACAAGAGATATTGGAATACTTCAGGGAACAGGTAATCCTGAAATATGTAATTTAGACTACATTTTAACTAAAGCTGAGGTGAAAGTAAAGGACGCTGTTGTAACTTCGGGACTGGGAGGGATTTTCCCTGAAGGAATCCTGGTGGGTTATATATCCTCTGTAGAAAAAAAACCAAACTACATCTTCCAGAAGATAAAAGTAAAACCAGCAGTTGATTTTGGAAAATTGGAGGAGCTATTTTTAATAGTAAGAAAAAAATGAAAAAACTCCTTTTATTTTTAGCCTTATTTTTTCTTTCTTTGATTTTACAATTCGTCCTGACAGGGTGGATTGGCAAAAGAAGCGCGGATCTTTTTCTCATCCTTACCATCCTGTGGAGCTACCACAGGGGATGGAAAGAGGGTATCCTTGCCGGGTTTTTTTGCGGACTTGGAAAAGATATTTTCTTCTTTCCTCTAATAGGAATTAATGCATTTTCCCTGTCTTTAATTGCCCTTCTAACAAGCGAGGTAAAAATAAGAATATATCAACAAAATGTGCTTTTCTTTGCCCTTATGGCAGGAATACTAATCTTAATTAATACCCTCATCTTATCTATATATCTTTTCTTGTTTTACCGGTTTCCCTTTCTTTACACCATCAAAAGTTCCCTTTACCCCTCCTTTTTCTCCACCTGGATTATATCCTGCATCATCTATCTGTCAGTGGAAAACCTGACAAGGAAGTTTATCCCACAATCTTAGGAACTTTAAAATAGCTATCTTTGCGGGAAGGAGCGTTAGAAAGAGCCTCTTGTGAAGAAAGAGAAAAAGAAAGCTCATCTTCTCTAAATACGTTATTAACAGCCAGAACATGAGAGGTGGGAGGAATATCTTTGGTGTCAAGCTCCTGCAATTTTTCCACATAAGATAAAATCCTTTCCAGCTGATGAGTAAATTTCTCCTCCTCCTGTGGAGAAAGATCAAGCCTTGCAAGATGAGCAATGTATCTAACCTGGTCTATATCAATAATTTTTTTCTTCATCTATTTTCTCCTGTGAAAAAATTTGTAAAGATTCTGTTTATAAGGAGGATAACAAATTCCCTTTTCGGTAATTATTGCCGAGATGTAACCAGATGGAGTTATGTCAAAGGCTGGATTGTAAACCTTTACTCCTTCCGGGGCACATCTTTTGCCACAAAAGAAGGTTACCTCCCTTTTATCTCTAATCTCTATCGGTATCCTCTCACCCAGGGGTATAGATATATCAATAGTAGATAAAGGACAGGCCACGTAAAAGGGAACTTCATTCTCCTTGGCTAAAACAGCAAGAGAATAAGTTCCTATTTTATTGGCAACATCTCCATTAGCAGCAACTCTATCTGCTCCCACTATTACCTTATCTATTTTACCCTCCCTCATCACCTCTCCAGCCATACTATCACATATAAGCACCACCTCAATCCCCTCTCTTAAAAGCTCCCATGCAGTCAGTCTTGCTCCCTGCAAGAGAGGTCTTGTTTCATCTACATATACCTTCACTCTCTTCCCTTCTCCCTTAGCTTTATAGATAATTGACAGAGCCGTTCCATATCCTGCCGTAGCAAGTACTCCTGCATTACAGTGAGTAAGAATCACATCTCCATCGTTGATTAAAAAACTACCATTTTCACCTATAGCTTTATTACAATTTATATCTTCATTCATAATACGAAAAGCTTCTCTTAGAAGTTTTTGTTTAAGTTCGTCTGGCGATATATTTCCCCCTGCATCAACCTCACTCACAACCCTGTACATTCTATCAAGAGCCCAAAATAAATTTTTAGCAGTAGGTCTTGATGACTGCAGGTATCCACACACCTTTTTAACTTCTTCCTGAAAACTTCCCATGTCTTTTGCTTTTGATTCTTTCACCCCCAGAACCACTCCAAAGGCTGCTGCCACACCCAGAGCAGGAGCACCTCTTATCTTCATCTGACGTATGGCTTCTCTTAAATCTTCAACTCTATCTATGTAAAGAAAATCCAGCTTATGAGGGAGCTTTGTTTGATCAATTATCTTTACCTTCCCCTCTTCCCACTCAATAGGATTAACAGGCAATTTTTTCCTCCAGAAAGCGATAACTTCCTTCTTGCATTATCCTGGTAGATCTTTTCCTCTTTGAATTATATTACTTATCCTGATAAAATCTTCAACCCTTAGCTGTTCTGCTCTCGCTTTCTCTGATATTTCTGACTCAGATAAAATATCCCTCACCACTTCTCGAGGAAGTCTCAATTCCCTGGAAAAACAGTTAAGCAGGGTCTTCCTTCTGGTGGTAAAAGCTGCTTTCACTGTGGCTAAAAAAGCTCGCTCGTTAAAAACCTCAACTTTCTTTTCTGGCCGGAATCTCACCACAGTAGAGCCCACTTTGGGCACAGGATAAAAAGCTTGAGGCGGAATATCTATAACCTTTTCCACCTTAGCATAATAAGAAACAACCACAGTTAAAACTCCTCTTTTCTTATCACCGGGCGGAGAGAGAAGTCTCTGAGCAACTTCTCGTTGAATGGTAAAAACCATTACCTTCCACCATTTCTTCCTTACAAGATGTAAAAGAAGCCAGGAAGCAATATGATAGGGAAGATTACCTACCACCTTAACCTTATCTTTTTCTGAGAAGATTTTATCCAGGTCAATCCGGGTTATATCTTTGCACAATATCTTCAGATTATCCTTCTCTCCCACCTCCTCTCTCAAGATTTTACAAAGCTCTTCATCTATCTCCACTGCCCAGACTTTTCCAGCTTTTCTTACCAGATGAGAAGTTAAAATCCCCGTACCAGCACCTATCTCCAAAATAAAATCCTCTTTTTCCACTCCTATTTCTTCTATCAGTCGGTGGACAATCTTCTCATCTATCAGGAAATTCTGAGAAAAGAATGATTTAGGAGAAAAATTATGCACTACCAGAAGGTGCTGAAGTTTCTCCTTCAGTTTCATAAAAATCTTCTTCTTCTATCCGAGGAAAAATAGGTGCGCCCTTTTTAACTTCCTTCCCAACAGGAAGTTTTCCCCACTCAGTATCCTTAATTCCCTGCTCTTTTATATCATCCTCCATTCCCAACTGCCTCCAGATTTTCTCAGCTCCCTGAGGAATAAAGGGAAAAAGAATTATTGACAGAATCCTCATAGTCTCAAGCACATTGTAAAGAACGGTATTCATCCTTTGCTTTTCTCCGTTTTTTGCCAGCTTCCAGGGAGCACACCTATCAAGATAGAGATTAGTATTCCTGACCACTTCCCAGATAGCACTGAGAGCCTGAGAGAAAGAAAGCTCTCTCATAAAATTATCAATAAAGGAGGGAAGTTTGTTTATTTTCTCTTTAAGCTCATTATCCTGAGAAGTGGTTTTTTCAGGTGAAGGAACCCTGCCCTGAGAGTACTTGACAACAAGAGGTAAAGTCCTGTTAAGCAAATTACCAAG